>JACREW010000012.1 GCA_016212685.1 Nitrospirota bacterium | reverse complement strand
TGCCATACCCCTCATTTTTCAAATGCAGGGTTAAAACCTTTATGGAACAGGCAGACTACTACAAGCACCTTCACGCCTTATTCAAGCCCGACTATGAATACATCGTGTCCTGCTACTCCCAATCCCCGTTCCCTTGTGTGTTTTAGCTGCCATGACGGCGTCAATGCAAACAATAAAATGCATGATTTGATTAACGGTCCAGGTGCTGGCAGCATACCCGATACAACATCAAACCCCAATTGTAATAGATGCCACTGGACCAGTGATAATAACTTGCGGCTTTTCGGACAGAATCCAACACAACCTTTAAATCTCAATATGCATCATCCCATCTCAAATACATATCCCACTGCGGCGCAGGATCCTGCTTTTAATACGCCACCTGACACCCAGAAGGGATGGAGTGATGTAAAGTTAGATAGCGGCAGGGTTGAATGCATTTCCTGCCACGACCCTCATGATCCAAGCAGGGGTTCTTTTTTAAGGAAGTCAAATTCGGGAAGCGCATTATGTTTCACATGCCACATAAAATGAGGAAGTGAATGAAGATATTAGTTGTAGACGATGAAGAACTCATATGCTGGTCGCTGAAAAGGACATTCGAAAAACATTCCGGACATTCGGTCTGCTGCGTCTACACAGGGAATGACGCCATTCAGAAGGTAATGGAAAACCAGTATGATGTGGTTATTACTGACTTAAAGCTTCCTGATTTCAATGGTGCGGAACTTGTGAGGAAAATAAAGGAGTTGGGAATCGATACTCCTGTAATTGTTATTTCATCATATCTCTCAGAAGGTATTCTGAATGATGTTATTAAGCAGGGCGTTCTCAGATGCATTAACAAGCCGTTCCAGATAGAAGATATACTCAATGATGTAGAGCATATAGCCTCTCCAGTAATGGCGTGAATTCGCAAATATTCACGAAACAATGTCCCCGTCTTTTATCTGTATAATCCTTCTTGTACGTGACGCGATATTCTGGTCGTGGGTAACTATTATAACGGTCTTTCCGATTGTGTTCATCTCCGCAAGGAGCTTTATTATTTCCGCCGCAGTTTTACTGTCGAGTTGTCCCGTGGGTTCATCGCATAAAATCATCTCCGGATCGTTGATCAACGCCCTTGCGATGGCGACGCGCTGCTGCTGTCCTCCCGACAACTGGTTAGGCCTGAACTTTGCCCTTTCTTCAAGCCCAACAAGCCTTAAGAGTTCCATTGCGCGCTTTTCGACATCGTTTTTATGTGATTCCACGTAGAGCGTGGGAAGCAGCACATTTTCTAAAACCGTAGCATAAGGCAGTAGATAGAAGTTCTGAAATACAAAACCTATATGCTCGTTCCTGATTACCGAGAGTTCGTCGTCCGTAAGACGCGAAACCTCCCTGTCCGCGAGTATATAGCGGCCTTCGGTAGGCACGTCGAGGCATCCGATGAGGTTCATGAGGGTTGTCTTGCCCGAACCCGATGTGCCCATGATAGCCGCGAACTCGCCGCGTTCTATGCTCAGGTTTATGCCGCTTAAGACCTCTACGTCTTCCTCGCCTATTCTGTAGGTTTTCTTTATGCCCTCCATCAGGCATAATATCGAAGAATTGGTGATACGGTGAATCGGTGAATCGGTGACATCGGCCATTGAAGATTTTCCCATCTATTAGTTTCTCCGCTTCTCCGCTTCTCCATTTCTCCGTTTCTCCGGTTTTCCCGATACGGGCAGGATAAGTTTCACGGCAAGCTCGTCCCCTTCTTTGGCGCCGGACAGTATCTCTGTTTTTTCCTCGCCCCGGATACCTATTTTTATTTCTACCTTCTGTACCTTATCGGGGCCGATAACTTTATAAACGATCTGCTTGCCCTTTTCGAACTTTATGGCGGCATTAGGCGCGGTGGGTATATCCTTTTTTTCATCGAAGATTATCTTTACATGAGCGGTCATTTCAGGCTTTAACATCAAGGCGTCTTCACGCGGGATTTTAACTATCGCAAGATAATAAACGATATTGTCCTTAACTACCGGTTGTGTATATATTTTTTCTATCAAGCCGTTGAATATTTTATTGGGAAAGGTGTCTACGTAATACTCGGACTTTTGACCTAATTTTACCCTTCCTATATCCGTCTCATCGATATATATCCACATTTCGAGGAGAGCAGGGTCGAGTACCGTAACTAAATTCGCTACCTGAAGCCCGGCAACGATAGTCTCTCCTTCTTGCGCCGTAACATCGGAGACAATGCCGTTTATCGGAGCGTAAATCCTCGTATAGGTAAGTTTTGTCTCCTGCTGTTTTATCTGCGCTGTATAGTCGTCGATTTTGGCCTTTGTAGCCTCGAACTGGCTTTTTGCCTTATCTACAGCGTCTTTTGTGGTATATTCCTGCTTCAGAAGCTCTTTTTCCCTTTCGTAGTTTACGCGCGCATAGTCGTAATTAGCCTGCGCTTCGGCCAAAGAGGCTTTTTGCTGCTCGATGGTATATCTTATTTCCCTGTCGTCTATGAGGGCTATGGTCTGTCCCTTTTTTACCTTATCGCCGATCTTTACGTTCATTCTGACGATAGTTCCCGTTGCCCGCGCCCCTATTTTTACCACTGCTCCAACCTGCGGTTTTATAATGCCGGTTTCGACAAGCACACCCCTTATGTTGTCCTTCTCTACTTTTGCCGTCTCTATGACCTTTGTAGCGGGCTTAACAAAAAACTTTTTGTATATAAAAAAACCGCCTGCGATAACTGCTGCTGCGGCAATGATAATGATAATTTTTTTCACGATTCCTCCTACTTTCCGTTTGCCGGTTCGAATCTTTCGACCCCGGCGGTCTTTTCGAGAAGCGTTTTGGACAGAACAAGATTCAGCCTCGATTGGATTAACTGTTCACGCGCTGTTGAAAGAAGGCTCTCCGCCTGCACGAGCGAAAGTATATCCGCCTTGCCTACCTTATATTCCCCGAATGCCTGTGAATAGTTATGCTCCGCCTGTTTGAGCTGCTGTTCCGCTACCTTCAGCTTATTGGAGGCTGTTGTGAAATCTTCGTATGTCTTATGCACGTCGAGGAGAAGTTTTCTTTTCGTATCGTTCAGTTTTTCGGATGAAACCTCTATATCGAATTTTGATGACTTATGCTTAAAGAATTTGCCGAGCTCGAAGATGTTCCATGTGGCTGTAACTCCTACGCTTCTTTCGTCCGGAGAAGAAGTTGCTGTTGACGACCTTCCGCCGCTTGTCCTCGTATAAGAGGCGTCTGCCGAAAGAACCGGATAAAAGGCGCTGAGAGCAAGCAACTTGCTGCTTTCCGCTATCTTGAGAGAAAGTTCCGCCTGCTTGATTTCGGGTCTTTGCAAAGAGAGATCGGACAGCCTGTTCACATCCGGAGGCGCCATGCCGATATCGAGAGAGCCCTGTATCTCATACCGGCTGTCGAGAGCCTTGCCTATTATGGAGTTGAGTTCGGAAAGCGCCTTATTAAAGTCTCCCTCTGCCTGAACCAGATTGAATTTTGCCTGTTCGAGCCTTACCGATGCCTGAAGCACGTCCGAGAGTTTTGCGACGCCGAATTTATACCTGCCTTCGGCTATTTCAAAATCTTTCTGAGCGTCCTGAAGCTGTATTTTCCTCTGCTCGAAAGCGTCCTTTTGGGCGATGGCGGTATAAAAAGCGACCTTGACATTGAACACAAGCTCGATAAGATTTTTTCGCAGATCTTCCTTGTCCGTATCGAGATTCAGAAACGCGATTTCCCGGTTAGCTCTCCTTTTGCCGCCGTCAAACAGGGTATATGAGAGCGTCAGGTCATAGACCCTCGAATCGTAATCGGTTTTGGAAGTATCGTTACGGTTGTATTTGGCGGAGGTGTCTAAACTCGGCAGATACGGCCCGAGGGATGCGTCGTACAACGCCTCTGAGGATTTTGTTTTTATGAATGACGCTTTATATGACGGAAGCTTTTCTTTTGCGAGGGCCAACGCCTCATCGAGAGTCAATGAATAGGCCGGAGAGGCGATAAAGGCGAAAATGGAGATTACGACGGAATATATGTAAATCCAACCGGTATAACGTTTCATGACTAATAAATTAACACATTAAACTCAGCGAACACAATAAAGTTTAACCCAAATTGAGCGATTCTTTCACGGCATGTGGATAGCAGATGTGCCGAAAAGCCTTTAGTCCCCCGCACTTAAAAACCACATTCTATTACCCGTATTCTACAACTGTGGTCACTTATTGAGTAAAGCATATGCAATCTTTCCATAAACCTGCAACCAACACTTACTAAAGGCTTGGAGGCATGTCTGCTATCCATAAAATCGCTTAATTATCTCCTCTGCTATTTTTTTTATGGGAATGCCGGTTTTTTTTGCGATTTTTTTTATATCTTCATATTCAGGCGACATATTTACTACCTTGCCTTTCAGTGCGGATACCTTAATCCTCACATCGCCGTATTTCGTTTTCACTTTTTTTGTCGTTCTCTCCAGGGTTTTTCGCCGCACTTCGTAAAATCTCAAACCTATTGTAGTGGTCTCTTCGAATATTATATCCGTCAGCCTTTCAACGTCCCTCGCCTCTGCGATAACCGTTAGCTTCACCGCAGGACGGCCTTTTTTCATAATGATATTTTCCAAAAACACATCGAGCGCCCCGACTTTAAATAATTTTTCCATGACATTTTCATACATCTGGGGGTTCATATCGTCTATGTTCGTCTCGATGACCGTTACCGTTTCCGCGTTTCTGGAATCTTTTGTCTGCCAGCCGATAAGGATTCTAAGTGTGTTCGGCATATGCGCGATGTCTTTGTTTCCTGCGCCGTATCCGATTTTTTCCATCGTGATTTCGGACAGGCTGTAAGGGTCAGCCTTCATGCCTGATATGATGGCGGCTCCCGTAGGGGTGGTAAGCTCAAAGGGAATATCTGACGAATAAACCGGATAGCCTGTTAAAAGTTCAGCGGTGGCAGGGGCCGGCACAGGAAGCATGCCGTGCGCTGTTTTCACGAATCCGCTTCCTAAATTGATGGATGATGCATATATCTTTTCGACACCGAGGATATCCAGACCTATCAGTGTGCCGAATATATCCACCATGCAATCGATGCCGCCGAGTTCGTGCAGATGGACTTTTTCGAACGGCTCGCCGTGAACCGTTGCCTCCGCCTCAAAAAGCTTTTTAAAGATATGCAAACCCTTTTGCTTAATATGTTCCGGGAGCGAAGATGTTTTTATTGTTTTCTCGACGTCCTTCCATTTCTTTGCCTCGTGCCTTTTGCCCTTTGCCTTTTTTATTATTACGTCAACTTTTGTCGCGGACACTCCGCAGCGGATAACTTTTTTTGATACGAGGCTGTAACCGCTTATCGGAAGTTTTTTAAATTCTTTTTTCAATGCGGACAAGCTTACGCCGGCGTCAACGAGAGCGCCGAGGCACATGTCGCCGCTTATGCCTGCGAAACAGTCGAAATAGGCTATTTTCTCATGCTTCGGCATGTTCATTTTTTATACTGTCTGAGTTTTTTTCGCCCAATTTAAAATTTCGTCCACCATAGCCTTTATAGTGGCTTCCTTAGGCATTATGGATACCTCTAATCCCGCCTTTTCTATGGCCATTGCAGTAATGGGTCCTATGGCTGCTATTGCTACGCCTTTCAGAAAATCTATGGCTCCCTCGCCCATTATATCCACAAAGTTATGGAAGGTGGCCGCGCTTGTGAATGTCGCAATAGTGATTCTGCCTTCTTTAAGAAATCTCTTTAATCTCTTGCCGTGTTTTTCGGGCTTTATCGCGCGGTATGCGACAGGAGCGTCGATCTCTCCTCCGAGTTCACGGACTTTTTGAGGAAATACCTCCCTTGCAACCTCAGCACGAGGCAATAAAATTTTCATGCCTTTTAATTCTTGACCCTTGACCCTTGACCCTTGACCCTTTATAAATGCTTCAACAAGTCCTTCTGCATTAAATTCCTCGGGAATCAAATCAACCTTAATCCCGTAATTTTTTATTTTCCCGGCTGTTCTTGTCCCGATAGCGCATATCCTGATTCCCTTTAAGTCCCGTATATCTTTTTTCTTGTCGAGAAGCCTCTGAATGAAATATTGAAATCCATTGGCGCTGGTAAAAATTATCCAGTTGTATGTCTCTATTTTTTCGATTGCCTCATCAAGTTCTTTATAGTTTTCAGGAGGCGCTATTTTGATTGTCGGGAATTCGAATATCTCGGCGCCCAAATCTTCAAGCGGGGCATAGTCTTCGGTATA
>JACREW010000214.1 GCA_016212685.1 Nitrospirota bacterium | reverse complement strand
TTTTATACGCCAATGCCTTCATTTTTTAACCTCTTTAATACCCTCAAAAGATTATTCTTAAATGCCTTTATTTCAGCTTCCCAATGATGAATCTTTCCTTCATCGGGAAGCTGTTTTGCCATTTCATGCTTTATTTTATTCTCATGCTTTAGAATTTAAGCTCTCCGCTCTTTTCTTCAATCCTCGCTTCCCCATGTCAGAATCTCAGAAACGCCCCTATCCCTCCCGAGTCCATAAGCTTTTTGCTGTCGGTGACCACCTCAACGAGGGCATTTTGCTGTATCGCCTTTTGGCCGGCAAGGTCTACCATATAATCAACTGCTTCTATCTTGCCGTTGCAGAATGGGCAGGAATCGACTTTCTGGACGCTAATATGAGCGCACAAATTGCAGCTATATCCGCTTGCCTTATAATCCTTTGCAAGAATTAGCTTCATCACCCGCTGTTCCTGCAGGGCATTGATAACGCTATCGAGTCCCAGCACGGCGTTCTCGTTCTTCAGCGCCTTTGCAATAAGAACATCGACGGTTTCCTCCTCTTTTTTCCTCTCATAAGCGGCTACTATAGGCTCTACTTTTTTTAACACCTCGTCGGGCTTCGCAAACATCTCTACCTTAGCCGCGCCGATAATCTTATCGATGATCGTTTTATGAATCATGCCTTTAACCATCGAAACCGCTTCATCGGAGCCGCCGATTATCAACCTTCCGATATATTCGCCTCCGATAAAAGATTCGAGTTTATTCACGACGTCCTTGAGGTGCATGCCCACATGATAGTCTATGTGCCTTTCATAATGGTTCTGCGACAGCGCAAACCACCCGCCCTTCTTGTGCTTGCCCGGAATATCAGCCGTATGGATCTCTCCGTATTCTACAATTTCTCCGAGATGAACCGTAAATATCCGCGCGGATTCTTTAGCGACAAGCAAAAGAGCGTACCTCTGGTAATTGTCGAGCACGTCCATCAGGGGCTTTGTATAGGGAGTTTTATCGACGATAAGTTCGTTTTTTACAGGGACGCTAAGGTTATACTCCCTCCAGAGAGAATTGCCGGCAGAACTTAAAAGCGCCAATCCCTTTTTAAAAAGCCTCTTATTTGAAAGGACATAACTTTCGATCTTTTCGAGATCGTCTTTGACTGCCTTATGTACAGTCTTATCCAGCGTTTCAACGGTATTTTTCATCATATTCTTGAAATGCACGGCATAATCGCCTTTTTTGTTAAAAATAGGGTCTACGTTGAGATAAAGACTGGCAAAATAACCGTTCTTGCCTTCCATCGCTGCGATTTCGCGTAACTCTTCCCTGTTAAGCATTTTTCCCTCCTTCGATGTTCCTGAATATTTCTACTACCGATACGAAAATAGCCATCACCAGAGGCCCCGCAATAAGACCGATCAATCCGAAAAGCTTTATCCCGCCGAGAACGCTGAAAAAGATTATGAGGATAGGCATCTTTGTCCTGCCGCCTATTATGATAGGCTTCAATATATTGTCGATAAGGCTTATGCCGAATATGCCGATAATCGCGAGTATAACGCCTTTTAACGCGAATCCTTTAATGAAAAGATAACCCGCGGCAGGTACCCAGACCGCGGCGGCGCCGACTAAGGGTATAAACGAAGCAACCGCGGTGGAAAATCCCCAGAAGACGGGAGACGGTACTCCGAGAAAATAGTAGGTAACGCCCCCGATAATACCCTGTGCCACGGCAACCAGTACGCCTCCGTAAACCGTGGACACTATGATATCCCTTACCTGTATCTCAAGCCTCTCCTTTTGTTCTTCCGGAAAAGGCATATAATCATGCGTCTTCCTCAAAAATTCCGGCCCGTCTTTAAGCAGAAAAAATATGGAAAATACCATGAATACGAAATTTACCGCCCCTGTCACGATATCGCCGACCCCTCCGGCTATCCGGACGACTATTTCCCTGCCCAGACTTGAAATATTGCCCGAAAGGGTGCTTTTCATCTCTTCTTCGGTCATATTCATAAAAGAGAGTATTTCATCGACCACTCCTTTGATATGCGGGCTGTTCAACAGGTCGGTAAGGGTCTCGAATTTTCCTTCCTTTAAATATTCCGATATGTGGGTCAACTCATTCACAAGCAAAAACGAGAGATATGAAAACGGTCCTATAATGATTACGGTTATTATAATAATTGTGAGCAGAGACGCAATCGCCTTCACTCTTGTAACTCTCAGAACAAAAATATAAACCGGATAAAAGACGATTGCGAGGATAACCGCCCACGCGATAGGGGACAGAAAAGGCTTTAATATCTGATAGCTCAGATAACCCAGAGCCAACGCCAAAACCGTTAATGCGATAAAATAAAATCTATTTGCCATTGCCTTCCGCCCCCCTTATAAATGCCTCGAATATCCCTAATGAAAGTTTATCACAAAAAATGCGTTCCGGATGCCATTGAACTCCGATAAGAAAATTATAGTCCTTTTTATAGATTCCTTCTACTATTCCGTCATCCGACAAGGCAAACGCCTCAAGCCCATCGGCAAGCGCTTTTACCGCCTGATGATGTGTGGAATTTACAGTATGGGCCGAAGACTGAGGGATGAAAGATAAAGACCGGCTGATTTGTACGGCATGCCGGCCGGTTTTATGGTCTAATGCGCCTTTAATTTGAGCGCCGATATCCTGATAAAGAGTTCCTCCTAATGCGACATTGATAAGCTGCATGCCGTAGCAGATTCCTAAAATGGGTTTATTTCTCTTAATAACCTCTTTTAAGAGGGCAAGCTCGAAATCGCTCCTTTCTTTTTTTACAAATTTCAATGTTTCTAAGGGGGCAGAAATCTCTTCGCCGTAATATTCGGGTAAGAGGTCATTGCCTCCGGGTATTAAGAGGCCGTCGATCATATCCGCAATTTGCGGGATATTATCCATTAATCCCCCCCTGCCCCCCTTTAGTAAAGGGGGGTGAGGGGGGATTATTAGAGGCAGGCCGCCGCTTTTCTCAACGGCAAAGACATAATCCTGCCTGAGCTTGAATAAATCTCCGTCAATGTCCGATGTTATGCCGATAATCGGTTTCATAGGAAATACGAGCAAGACTGAGTTATTATAGTCAACTTACTTATGCCCTAAAGGGATTAATAATGGTCAATTCATCGTCAATAATCTGCCCATCCTGCATATCCTCCGTATACAATACCGAACAGTTATTTTCCAATGCAGACGCTATTATCAGGCTGTCCCAATATGAATAGTTAAACTCTTTTTTTATCCTGATGGATTTCTTAATAGTGCTCTCTTCCACGCTTGAAAATCTTAACGATTCCAGAAAATTATCAACCAAACCTGTTAAGTCTTCCGAAGTCAAAAGGCTTTTTGAGAAACAAACACTTATAAATTCGCTCATAACCTGAGAGCTGATATATACATCCCGACCTGAAAATATCACTTCTCCGGCTTTTACTTTTTTATCTTCTTCCGCGCTTATAAAATATACAAGCACATTTGTATCTACGAAGATTTTATCGGGCATGTATTTCTTCTCTATCGAACTTATAGTTCGCGGGGAGCTTTACATTGTATCCCTTGAAAATCCTTTCTAATATTTTTTTTCTCTCCTTTTGAGCCCTTACAACTGTAATTTTTTCTCCTTTAAATGTTTTTTTAATCTTTTCAAGCTCCTCGTCTTTTTCTATCTCTATAATAACTTTCATGTCGTCCCCTCCTATACTCCTATATTTTAAAGTATAACAAAAAATCCCCTCGGAGGGGGATTTTAAAAACGTAAAAGTGTAAAAAACAAAGTGTAAAACTACTTAGTCCTGACGAGACGGAAACCGAAGTAGCTGATCCGGTAATCAGGATAGGTCCTGAGGCGATCTGCCGACCGTAAGCCCCGCGGAGTATTGTCCCAACAACCGCCGCGAAGAACGCGGTCCGAGCCGCTATTAGGCCCGGCAGGGTTATTCCTCGGGCTGTTCTTGTAATAATCCTTATCGTACCAATCCTGCACCCATTCCCATACATTCCCGCTCATGTCATATATGCCAAGTCCGTTAGGAGCTTTTGTGCCGACGAAATGTGTCTTGTTGCCTGAGTTGGAGCTATACCACGCAACGCTGTCCACATCATTTCCGCCTGAGTATTTCTCGCTCTTGCCTCCGCTCCTTGCCGCGTATTCCCATTCAGCTTCTGTGGGTAATCTGTATTTGCCGCCTCTGCTTCTTTGATTGAGTCTTTGTATGAATTCCTGAATGTCATTCCAACTTACTTGTTCAACAGGGCAGTTGTCTCCGCAGTTTTGGAAGCCTGAGGGATTATTTCCCATTATTGCCTTCCACTGTCCTTGTGTTACTTCAAATTTCCCGATATAAAAATCATCAACGCAGACTTCATGAACAGGTTTTTCATCACTTTTCTCCATCGCCGAATGTATCTCCCATCTGATAACATCCGCCTTTGACAAGAACTAATTCCATTCCTGTGGTGGGGTCGGTGTATGATGAGCCTGTTGCTGTTTTTGAGGGCCGGGGCGCCATTGCAAGCTTCTTTTCTTCTGCTTTCTGCTGCTCTGCCTGCCAATGTCCAACCCTCTCTTGAGCCTCAGTTCTCATTGAGTCGTCTTCTGTTGAATGAGGGTTGTCTTCTCCAAATGAGCTTATAAACCGCTCCCATGCTGCTGCTTTGAGGTCTGCGGTTGCGCTTTTCTTTTCGTATGCCTGCACCTGATTGTATGCGCTTTTCATTTCTTTGAGTTTTGCGTTCCATGCTGTTTTGTTCTTCTCTATCTGCTGACCCTGTTTTTCAAGGTCGTCTATGCTGAATCCGCCTTTTGACGGCTCGGTAAGCTCTACTTCCGGCGCTTTAGCCGACGGAGCGCCTGTGTATGCCTTGGCAAGCTGAAATACAAAGTCGCCTCCTTCATGGCCTGAGTTTCTTATGTTGTTATACTCAGGCACCTGATCGGCCTTGCCTGCCACTATCTCTTTTATCCTTCCATGAAAGAGTTCCTCAGCAGTAAAAACATTCTTATCGGCTTCGTTTAGGGATTTTATAAAGGCGGCTGCAAAGACTGAGTTTTTGCCCCCTCCGCTGTCTGCCACAGGCTCGTTGCCTCCGCTCGCCATAAGCGTTCGAGAAGAACGATCTATCATCTTTCTGATATATTGCTCGCGCTCTGAGTTGTTTTTTAGCTCTGAGGTCGCGGCGCGGGTCAATGTCCCTGAATAGCAACTGTCGGAGACTATAAGTATGTGCTTGGAAGGAATGAGTCTCATGCTTGAGGTGATGTCGTCTGCTATTATCCAGTTGGTTGTCCTGTCTTTGTGCGCGTCAACAGGCAGCCAGTATGCCTTATCCGCGTCTTTGATGAATTCGCCGTGCCCTGCGTAGTAGATGAGGAGGCTGTCATTTTTTTTTCATCTTTTCACGCATTTCGTTAAGGCTGTCCAGCATGTCGCTTCTTGTGGCGTCTAAGAGCAGCTTTGTCTTGAAGGCGTATTTTTCTCTGAGCAGCTTATCTACATCACGTGCATCGGTTATCGCTGTCTTGAGCTTTCTTATGTGCTTGTAGTTGTTGTTGCCGATTATTAAGGCGTAATAATTTGAGTCTTGCCTTACCGACTGAGTTTCAGCGTCTTTCTTTGGTTTTACTTTGACTGCGCGTTCGAATGATGAAGCATTAGAAACAAAAAACAATAACAGCGATATTGCTAATGCCGCCTTTAGTCTCATGGTATCAGTCTATAAAAGATAGGACTGAAAATCAAGGTAATTTTCACCTCAAAACTCTTCCTGACCGGTTTCCGGTAAATTCGCCGTTTCTGAATGCGAGGGTTCCGTTTACGAATACATAATTTATTCCTTCTGCCATTTTGTAAGGCTCTTTGAATGTAGCATTATCTCTGATTCTCTCATAATCGAATACCGCAATATCGGCATAAAAACCTTCCTTTATCATGCCGCGCTCTTTAAGGCTAAATGTTTCCGCAGGCAGAAAGGTCATTTTCCTTATCGCCTCTGAAAGCGGCATTAAACCATCATCCCTCACGTATTTGCCGATAAATCTCGGAAAGCTGCCGAATCCCCTCGGATGCGGCTTGCCTGAACAAGTCGGTCCTGAGAAACTCCTCACAGAACTGTCGGAGCCTATCATCGTATATGGGAGTGATAAAAATTTCCTGAGATTATCCTCGTTCATCGAAAAAAATATTGCCCCTGCCCTCGCCTTCTCATCGATAATAATCTCAAAAAGGGCGTCTATAGGTTTCTTGGAGAGTTTTAAAGATATATCAAAAATATTCTCTCCCTCCATCCATTTATTTTTCTCCAGAGCAACCGACGATACGAAAATGCCCTTCCAGTAATCTTC
>JACREW010000213.1 GCA_016212685.1 Nitrospirota bacterium | reverse complement strand
GGGTTCGAGTCGCGCCCCGCATGGATAGTTTTACAACGGCAGATGAGCCTTTGGGTTTAAATCTATGCCTGCAATGTTTCCTGCTTTTAAGTGATGATACCCTGCCGCGGCTATCATGGCCGCATTGTCCGTGCAAAATGGTATCGAAGGCAGGAACAACTCAATCTTCCTATCCTCTGCCATCTCCTTAAATCTCCTTCTCAATTCACTGTTCGCTGATACTCCTCCTGAAAGAGTTACCCTTTTTATTCCTTTCTTCACTATAGCCCATTCCACTTTTCTCACAAGCACATCCACAACCGCAGCCTGAAAAGAGGCAGCAATGTCTTTAATAAATTCGGCATCATTGACGGCTGACGGCCCGATATGGGTCTTCGCGGAGGGTCGCTCCGACTGGCGGCTGACGGCTGACTTCACTGCTGTCTTCAAGCCGCTGAAGCTGAAGTCGAATGATTCAGGCACATACGCCCTCGGAAAGTCGAATGCCTTCGGATTTCCTTCTTGAGCCAGTTTGTCTATGACAGGGCCTCCGGGATAGCCGAGACCGAGGAGCTTTGCTACTTTATCGTATGCCTCTCCGGCAGCGTCATCCCTTGTCCTGCCGAGTTCCGTATATTGTCCGAAGCCGTTGACAATATAAAGGCTTGTATGCCCTCCGGATGCTATGAGCGATAAAAAGGGGAATTCCGGGCTGCCTTCTAAAAATACCGAAAACATATGCCCTTCGAGATGATTCACCGCGACAACGGGTTTATTTTTAGCATAAGCGGCTGCCTTTGCAAATCCGCAGCCCACAAGCAGAGAGCCTATCAGGCCGGGGCCTCGGCACACGGCAACAGCGGCAATATCATCGAGGGTAATCCCGGCTGCGCTTAATGCCTCTTCCACCACAGGCCATATCATTTCGATATGCCTTCTGGACGCCAGTTCCGGCACTATGCCGCCATATTTTTTGTGGATATCCGACTGCGAAGAAACGATGTTAGAAAGAATTTTTTTTCCATCGGCAACGACAGCGGCGGACGTATCGTCGCACGAGGTATCTATACCCAAAATCAGGGATGGCTGATGAGTGATGAGTGATGAGTTTCTGGAACCAATGATTTCTTTTAACTCATAACTCATAACTCTTGACTCTTTTAGCCTCCTCCATATGAATGCAGACCGCTCAGGAGGAGATTCACTCCAAGATAGGTAAATATCGTAGATATAAATCCGACCACAGCAACTATAGCTATTTTGTTGCCTCTCCATCCTCTCAAAAATCTTGCATGAATGTAAAACGCATAGACAAACCATGTTATCAGTGACCACGTCTCTTTCGGGTCCCAGCTCCAGTATTTCCCCCATGCCTGGTCGGCCCAAATGGCGCCGAAAATCAGCCCGCCCAATGTATAAATCGGAAACCCTACGGCGATGCTCTTATAGGTCAGGTCGTCGAGAATGTCCTTCGATATGGAAAATGATTCGATCAGCTTTTTAAGCGCAAGTCCGTATCTCCATACCAAAAACACAAAGGCTGCCGCCCCGCAGTAGCTAAGAAAAGCTATAATCCCGGAATCGTTCCGGAACGTCGCTTTGAACAGATAGCTCTTGATAAATGCCTCCGGAGACCTTGCGGCGATCTTGAAGGCAAGAAAATCTATGCCCATCGCCACAAGGACTGCGGCAAAGATTCCGAATGTAACCGTCCAGAATATGTATGCGCCGCTCTTTTTGTTTTCCGTTGTTATGGCAAGATACATTATGCCTGTGGCAAAAGATATTGCAAATGTTGCGTACGCAATAAAGCTCAGAACCACATGGACCAGAAGCCAGTTGCTCTGAAGGGCGGGAATAAGCGGGTGTATGTTTTTGTCCATGCCTGATATGTCTATGAACGCCAGCGCCATGCCCGCTATAGGCGTAATGAACGCGCCAAAAGAGCGGTTCTTATATTTCCACTCGATTACAAGATAGCCGAGTATCAGGCACCACACGAAAAATACAAGCGATTCATACAGGTTTGTAAGCGGTATTGCCCTCATAATGCCCATCTGCCCTAAATCGTAGAACTCTGCTCCCCTCATAATAAAGGCGATTGTCTGGGAAACAAAGCCTATGGCCGTTATCGTCGTGGCTATAACGCCGACGGTGGAATTTTTAAATGCAAGATACGCTATATAGGCCACCATTGCAAGTATGTAGGCAATGCCCGATATGCCGAAAAAATGCGAGCTATCCATTTAAACCTCCTGCCAGCTTCTCTATCTTTTGTTCAAAGGCTATTTTGTTCTTGTTAGTAGACGCGGCGATAATCGCCTTGGCGCCGCCCTTTTCTTCTTTCAGGGTTATCCATATTCTGGCGTGGCTCATGAAAAACGCCGCGTATAGTCCGGCTGCCATAATGATGCAGCCCAAATAGACAATCCATACGCCCGGATCTCTTCTTACCTGAAGCCCTGTGTACTGCGCCCCCCAGAGGTCTTTGAATTCAACCGTGCCGTCCGGTATGCTCCACGTCTGAGGATATCTCTTCAATATCCACTGTCTGTATTTAAGCTTTCCGCCCTCTGTAAACTCGATAAAGACCGCCGGATTATTCATCGTTTGCGCATAAGTAAAGAGTCTGCCCAATTCGTCCATACTCAGTGCGGGGCTGAAGTCCGCGATCTTGCCGGTTATGTTTGTGCCGGGAATGTTGAACGACTCGCCGAATCGCAGGGCTATCTCCTCTTTTTTACCGCCGCTGCCCGGTGTTACGCTGATTTTGAACAGGGAATCTTTGGAAGGCGAAAAACCGTAACTCGACTGGTAAAACATAATCCCTTTATATTTTAAAGGGCTGTTGACGTCTATCTCTGTCACCTCTTTGCCGTTTATTTTGACAGGCCTGCCGTTTTCGAGTATTGTAAGCCAGCTTTTGAAGGACTTAGGGGTGTCTGAATTCTCATAAAAAGAAACCTCGAAATCATTGCATCTTAAATCGAAACCGAGCGGAACTTCCTTACCGTTTCTCGTATATGCGACAGGAGAGCTTGTGCCTTCGAGCAAATTCAGGGATGCGTTAAATCCGAAAAATATGCCAACCACAGCCCCGATAAGTATAAGGATAATACTGAAGTGCGTTACATACACTCCAAGCCTGCTGTACCTGCCTTTTTCCGCATAAATCTGCAATCCGCCGTCTTCCGAGCGTATATTCGCCTTAAAACCGATCCTTTTCAAAGCCGCTTCCACTGCGCTTCGCGCGTTATCCGGCCGCCCCTTAAGCGCTATCTCTCTTTTCAACGGCATGGAATTCAGCAGTTCGGGAGAGAGCGGCTTTATAGGCTCCTTAACGACCTTCCATATCTTCGGGAGTCTGTCGAGAGAACAGATAATAAGGTTTGCCGCAAATACAAACAACAGCGTGATAAACCACCACGAACGATACATATTCGTAAAACCAAGGGTATCGAAAATTCTGTAAGCGGTCGGCGCTAACGATTCTCCGAAGAACTTTGCAAGCAGTTTTATATTCCGCTCCGGCTCCGCCTGCTGTTCTACGATTGTGCCGACTATAGAGGTAACGGATATAAGCGAGAAGACTATAACGGCGAGCGTTACGGACGAAAAAAAGTTCCATATCCTGTCGACTATATTCTGATTTTCTTTCTTATTGCTCACTATATGCTCCTTAACGTTTTTATTCGCCGCCTGACCGAGCAACACACCGGGCAGGCAAGAAGATATGCGACATATCATAAAATGTTACCTGCATAATATGAATATTTTATGAATGAACGATGATCCGCGCAAAGTTTTTAATAATAACAAAATCGGCAACAATATGCAATAAACGGGACGCCTATGTTCAAGGTCAGTGATAAACTATGGCCTTTATCGGAATGGTAACGGTAAATACGCTTCCCTTGTCTGCCGTGCTTTCGACATCTATTTTTCCGCCGAGGGCATCGGCGGCTTTTTTGGCTATAGCCAGTCCGATGGATATCTGCGGTTCGGTAAATTCTTCGAATATATGTTCCAACATTTCGGGTTCGATGCCCGCCCCTGTATCGGCAACCGAAACCTCCAGGTATTCCACGCCGTCCTTTAATACCGGGGAAGACAGGATAGTTACGGTGCCGGCTTCCGTGGTCTTTATCGCATTGCCTGCAATATTTTCGAGTATTTGTTTCACCATACGCCTGTCGGCATACACAGGTTTATCCATAAACGCTTCATGACAGTCCGCTATCAGCGCTATTTCCTTAGACCCTATAAGATTTTGCGCCGCATCTTCAACCTCTTTCATGATCTCGCACATATTGAACTCTTCCTGAGACACGGCTAACATTCCTTCATCGAGCCGCGAAAGGTCGATGAGATCATCCATTATGCGCAGTGTGTTTTGCGCTGCCCCGATGACATCACCGAGCGCGGCTTTACGGGAAGGGTCTGTTTCTCCGTCAAGAACGGTTTTTACGCTGCCTATAATATTATTCAAAGGCTCTCTGAATTCCCTGGACATTTTCGAAAAAAACATCGATTTCAACCGTGTTTTCTCTTTGGCCCTTATGCCTTCCCGCAAAGACGCTTCCCTTTCCTTAAGCTCCTCGAACATGTCCTCTATAGACTTCTTCAGTTCCGTCAGTTCGCCCTTATACCCTTTCCCCAGTTCCACATTTATGCTCCCCGAAGAAAATGATCTAACGGCATTTGTCAGCCTATGCATCGGTTTTGTAATAACCCGTCGCGCAAGGTACGAATTCTGAATAATAGTCATCAGGAGGACAACGCCGACAAAAGAACAATAACCGATCAGAAGAACATTGAACGGTATTGTAACGTCGGACTTATCCACCGTTCCTATAAGGCGCAGGGGCGCATGATCGAGATCTACCGCATAAAAGAAGAGGTTATTCTTATATCCGGTGATATCATCCCCGTTTTTCGGTATATTATATCTGACCTTTCTTTGAGGGATTCCTTCTTTTATCAATACCAGGTTGCCGTCCGTGTCCGTGACATCTATCTTCCATGTCTTATGCAAACCCTTCTCTATTTTTAAAAAACCTGCAAGTTCCTTCACCGGCAACACCGCATGTATAAAAGCTATCTGCTCGCTGCCCGCAAACACCGGTGTTAACATCTCTATGCCGTAATCGGCGTCTTCACTGCCGTAAAAACCTATCACCGTCGCCGACTTAATATCCGCGGTCTTTTCCTTGAAAAAGTCCCTCCCGGACCAATCTGCATTTAAAATGTCCTGCCTGCTGCTTGAGATAACCCTCCCGTCTTTAGATATAACGGAAAGCATCTTATATCTGCCCGACTGCGCCCTTTCTTGAAGCGCCTCGGAAATAACAACCTGTGAACGGTTCATTTGTTCGGCTATTTTTTTCTTGAGTTTGACGCCGGGCTGTACACCGGCTAAAATTGCGGCATTATCCCTTACTGCGCCGAGCCTCGAAAGGCCGTCAAGGTCGCTTTTGTGATATGCGAACCATGAGTCGAATGCGGTCTTTTTTTCGGAAGAAAGGGTAATAAAATACCCCTTATGGAAATCCTGCAAGTACCGCGCGTATCCGAAAAAATAAAAACCGATTCCGCCGGCAATTAAAATAACCAGCAAAATCGACATAGGCAATAAGGATAACCTCGTGTTAACCCTTTGAAAAAATTTTACTTTCATCTAATAACCGCTCTCTTCCCTGCTGTTAAAGTCCTTTCTTTTACCATAAAACATGCGGTTATCACAAGGGGGATTATTCCCCGCCTACGGTCTCAAGGGTGCGTATCAACGCCTCCGCCTTTTTTAAAGTCTCATAGTATTCGCGTTCGGGGTCCGAATCCGCGACTATACCCGCGCCTGCCTGCACATAGGCAAATCCATCTTTTACGACAAACGTCCTGATGATTATATTCAGATCGAGGGATCCTGAAAAACCTATGTATCCTAAAGAGCCGGTATAAGGGCCTCTTGCCGTAGGTTCGAGTTCGTCTATTATCTCCATGCACCTGACCTTAGGCACGCCTGTTATCGTTCCGCCCGGGAATGCCGCTTTGATCGCGTCGAAACAGGTCTTATCTTTTTCCATTATCCCGCGCACATTCGAGACTATATGGATAACGTGCGAATAATCTTCAGTGATCATCAGTTCGTCCGTAACCACGCTGCCGTATTCCGCAACCCTTCCAATGTCGTTCCTTTCGAGGTCTATGAGCATTATGTGCTCGGCCCTCTCCTTTTCGTTCAGCAGCAGTTCGGCCCTCATAAGCTCGTCCTCTCTCCGACTGCCGCCCCTCGGCCTCGTTCCGGCAATAGGTCTTGTTTCTATAATGCCGTCCTTCACGCGTATCAGCCGCTCGGGAGAAGAGCTTATTATCTGATAGTCCCCGAAATCGGCATATGCCGCAAAGGGCGACGGGTTAATACGGCGGAGCACCTTATATATCTCCCACGGCTTTTTATCTCCTATATCGGCGGAAATTCTCTGAGAAAGGTTGGCCTGAAATATGTCTCCCGCGGCTATATATTCCTTTGTCTTTTTGACTATGTCCATATATTGCTCTTTGGACATCTCGTAATTCAAGGCTGAAGGCTGAAGGCTAAAGGCTAAAGGCTGTGAAATGTTTTGTCTTTCCTTTAGCCTATTGCCTATTGCCTTTAGCCTCGCTTCCGCTTCATCATAAGCACTGTCCCAGTCGATATCCGAAATATCTCTATAGCCTAATTCCATATGCCGCGCTCCGGGAGAGATAATCGCCCATGCCTTCTGTTGCTGATGATCGAATGCGATCACCCTGTCAACCAATAAAAAATGGGCGTCCGGAATATTAAGGTCATCCACGGCTTTTCTGGGAATATTCTCGATGTATCTGACAAAGTCGTAACTCAATAATCCTATTGCCCCACCCTGAAACGGAGGGAGTTCCTGAACGGGCTTCTGGGGATAGGCTGTTACGAGTTCCTTTAATCTGTCCAAGGGATTTCTGAATGAGACAGCATTGACTTTCGCCCTTTGCCCTTTGCCCTTTGCCTCTATCTTCACCTCGCCGTTTTTAACCGTAAATACGAGATACGGATCAAAGGCGATAAACGAATAACGCGCTATTCTATAGGGGCCCTTTACGCTTTCAAGGAGAATGGAGTTTGCGCCGCATCCGAGCGACTCATAAACCGCAAAAGGTTCTGCATAAGGAATTTCTACATAAAGAGGCGGAATGCCGCCGCTTCCGACAATATCCAAAAAATCTTTTTTGTTAAGGTTCGGTTTCATAGTAAATGGCTAAAGGCAAAAGGCGAACTGGAGACGGCTAAGCCGTGAGTATTTCGAGCGAGATAAGCTCAAGCGCCTTAATCGGATCTTCCTGCTGCAATATTCCTCTGCCCATGACAATATAATCCGCGCCCTTCTTTAAAGCCTCTTTCGGCGTTGCTGTTCGCTGCTGGTCGTCGGGCGGGGTCCACGACGGCCTGATGCCCGGCGTAACTACGAGGAAATCCTTTCCGCAATTCTGTTTTATTATGGAGATCTCGTGGGGCGATGCGACAACTCCGTCGAGCCCGGCCTTAACCGCCAATGATGCGAGATGTTTCACATGATTTCTCAGGCTGTGCTGAATGCCGACCTCGCCTTTTAAGGCTTCGCTGTTAAGGCTTGTTAAAACCGTTACCCCTATTATCTTAGGCATACGGATATTCTCTTTTGCGCAGTATCCGGAAACGCTGTCCCTGCACCGCTTCATCATCTCAAGACCGCCGGATGTATGGAGATTGAACATATACACGCCCATCTTGGCTGCCGCAACAGCGGCCTTTGAAACCGTATTGGGTATGTCGTGGAATTTCAGGTCGAGGAACACCTCTTTGCCCTTTTTATGTATATCCTCGACTATTTTAGGACCGGCAGTTGTAAAAAGCTCGAAACCGACCTTAAAAACCGCCGTATAATCGCTCAGTCTTTCGACTATATCGAGCGCCTTTTGCGCGTCAGACACATCGAGGGCTATTATCAATTTCTCTTTCCAGCGCATATCACATCCTCGGAAGGGTAATTCCCCTCTGTGCCTGATATTTCCCGGACTTATCCTTGTATGAGGTCTCGCATATTTCCGCGGCCTGCAGGAATATCAACTGAGCTATTCCTTCGTTGGCGTATATCTTTGCGGGCAGCGGGGTTGTATTCGAAATCTCGATGGTCACATGGCCTTCCCATTCCGGCTCGAGCGGAGTTACATTCACGACAAGGCCGCACCGGGCGTATGTGGATTTGCCGAGGCATATCACCAGCACCTCCCTCGGTATCCTGAAATATTCGAGAGAGGTGGCAAGCACAAAGGAATTAGGCGGGACAATGCAGACGTCCCCTTTGAAATCCGCAAAACTTTTGGGATCGAACAGCTTAGGGTCAACAACGGTATTGTTTATGT
>JACREW010000211.1 GCA_016212685.1 Nitrospirota bacterium | reverse complement strand
ATGCGGGCAGGTGCGGTGAAAAGACTTTAAACCCCGCACTGGTATTAACTTTTCTCTTATACTGTCATCCGCATCGGTGGCTACTTATTGGGTGATGCATTTATAATCTTTAATATGCGCTTGAGACGACACTTTTTAAAGACTTTGAGCCGTGCCTGCTCGCATAAAATCACTCAGATTAGGTGTTATATAAACCTTACAGTTGCATAAACATAAATAGGTTGGGCAAACATGCCTCAAAGCCTTTAGTAATGCGATAATATTTATTAAATGGCTGTTTATTTTGTTGAATGTATTGATGATACTGAAATTGCCTTTAAATGGCGCGAGGGATCGCCTTTAAGGTATCGCTACTAAAGGCTTTTCAGCATATTCGCCCAACCTTAAATTGTATTTTTATGCAACGTTAGTGCTTATATAGGCTAAAGGTTATGCTTATTATGTGGAAAAGAGTTGCAGTCGTCTTAGGCATAGGGCTTATACTATGGGGCTACTACCAGTTGTTCGGCATAGAGCCCGATGCTTCTCTTGTAAATAAGCGAGTAACTGCAGTAGCCGACAGGGACGAGATTTCGGGAAAGGTTGTAGGTATTAGAAAAGGGATTGTTCTCGTATCGAGCAACCGGGGTATAGTCGAGGTAAGGACCGGCAGCATTCTGAGGATCGGAGATCTGCTGGTGAATGAATACGAAACCAAAAGGGCCATGAATGCGGTTTTTATTATCATGATCGGCGGTGTCATAATATGGGCTGCTTTCTTTTTATTGTAGGGAGGTTTTTATGGAAGCGATTGTAGTCTATATCACAGCGCCTAATGAAGAAGAGGCCGCAAAAATAGCCAAAGTCGTTGTCGAAGAAAGGCTTGCCGCCTGCGTTAATATCGTTAAAGGGGTACGCTCGATTTACAGTTGGCAGGGTAAAATAGAAGACGACGCGGAAGTACTAATGATAGCAAAGACTCAGCGGCATTTGTTTGAAGCTCTAAAAAAGAGATTGAAAGAGCTTCACAGTTATACGGTTCCCGAAATAATAGCAATTCCAATAATCGAAGGCTCGGAGGATTATCTCAATTGGCTGAAGGAAGCAACGGGATAATCAATCGTTGGAGTAATGGAGTATGGGAGTGATGAAAAACAGGTTTTATACCGAAATCATCTGCGAAAGGTTCTGCAAGTATTATAAGGAAGGCAAGGAAGAGCTTCATTGCGGAGGATATGAGTTTTTAAGGAATAACCTTACAGCTCATGAATTAAAGAGTCTCGCCGGATTTTTGAAATGCGGAGATGACATAAAAAACCGCATCCCCTCAAAAAATAAAAATCTAACAGAATTCGTATGCAGGAGATGCGATTTTTTTATTGGCGGCTGCGATTTCTCGGAAAACCGCTTAGGACCGCCGTGCGGAGGATATATTCTTATTTCAAAAACTATCAGCCGACAAGACGGCTGATCTGCCTTTCCCTTAAACGCTCCGGCTTTTCGTTATTTTCCCTCTCGGCCGCCCTGCTTGAATTCCGATAAGCCTGTATGGCGCGCCTTGATTCTACTTCCCGGTTTCCGGTTTCTTCGGTTCTGCGGCCTCTCTCGACGTTCCCTGCGCGTTCGCTTCTATTTGCCGCTTCCCTTCTGCCGCGTCTTGAAACCGATACCTTAACGCCTTCCTCGGCAGATGACTTTTCCTCAGCATCTCTTTTTTCTCTTGCCGCCTGAGGTTCCTGCTGCTTTATCTGCTCTTTGCCCTGTTTTTGCTGTAAACCGTATCTTGAAATTACATCGGCCTGAACCGGATTGTTGGATGTCTCATTCACTGCCATTTTAAACCTCCTTGCTTAGCCCCCCGCCTTATCCTTATAGTGTTTGCGTGGGCATCGAGTCCTTCTATATCCGCAATAGCTTCTACGGTATCTGATAATAGCATAAACCCTTTTCTGTCGAATTGCAAGAGGCTTGTACGTTTTATGAAGTCGTACGCTCCCAAAGGAGAGGAGAACCTCGCAGTGCCTCCCGTAGGCAGGGTGTGGTTCGGCCCGGCGGAATAATCGCCGAGAGGCTCCGGAGTCCATTGTCCTAAAAATATAGCTCCTGCATTCCTGATGTGCTTTACATCTTTTTCGGGATGTTTCGTAATTATCTCGAGGTGCTCGGGCGCTATTTCATTAGCTATATCTATTGCCTCCATAATGCTCTTTGTCTTTATTATTGCACCGAATTTGTTTAATGATTTTTTTGCTATTTCCATTCTCTTTAATCGTTTCAATTGCGCATTCAATTCCCGAATCACTCTTTCCGAAATATTCTCCGAATCGGTTATCAGTATGCTTGATGCGATTTCATCATGCTCCGCCTGACTTAACATATCTGCAGCAACAAATTCGGGATTTGCCGTCTTATCCGCAATTATCAATATCTCGCTCGGCCCCGCGATCATGTCGATATCCACTTCTCCGAAGACCATTTTTTTTGCGAGGGCAACGTAGATATTGCCAGGTCCCACAATCTTATCGACTTTTTTGATGCCCCTCGTTCCGTATGCCATTGCGCCGACCGCCTGAGCGCCGCCGATACGGTAAGCCTCCTTCACGCCTAAAAGCTCTATGGCCGCCATAACATAGGGGTTTATCTCCCCATTAGGAGTGGGAACGCAAAGAGCTATCTCTTCAACACCGGCAACCTGCGCGGGGATGACATTCATAAGCACCGTCGAAGGATAGGATGCCTTGCCTCCCGGAACATAAACGCCGACTCTTTCAATTGGCCTGATTATCTGTCCTAATAATGCCCCGTTTTTTTTGAACGACCATGATTTTTCCTTCTGCCTTTCATGGAAATCCCGAATTCTGCTGGCTGACAGCTCCAGAGCCTTGATTATACTTTTGTCGGCCATTTTTGCATGTTTTGCGATATCAGAAGCTTTAAGCCTTAGAGGAAGGTTATGTTTGTCAAATCTGCTGGTGTATTTTTCTACCGCAGAATCTCCATTTTTTCTCACATCAGAAAGTATGCGCTTAACTGCTTTTTCTATTTCAGGACTTACACCCGATGCCCTTTTTTTGAGAATATTAAGGAAGGCGGTTATTTCTTTTCGGGTTCTTAGGATTTTCATCACTTGAAATTATAACATAATAGGGGGTCGATGCCTTGCACAAGCCTGAAAAATAGAGATAGAAAATGATAGCACCTACAAATCCCCCTCCCCTTGCGGGAGGGGGAGAGGGGGAGGGGTAACCATCCTGGTTCTTAATCACCCTCACCCTAACCCTCTCCCGTCAAGGGAGAGGGGACTCTTGGAGGTTTCTATCTCTATTTTTAAGACAAGCAGTAAGAAAATGAACTGTTTTTTATCGGTTATTGTGCTCGACCGGATACCGGCTGTCCCTTCAGCGGAAACTCCTGCTCCAGTTTCTTCAACCCCTCCGCCGGATTATGCAAGGCAGATATTCTGAGCCTCCGGTACTTCTGACGCGTCTTCCTGTCGAATGATTCGGATTGGGCATCGAGGACTTTAAGCCTTTGTTTCAGCTTTCCGAGCGACCCTTTATACTTGCGGTATTCTTCAGGATTCGTCCTAATAGAGAAATCTCCGGGCATTTTCCACTTGTCCTTCAGATACAGCCACGGGGCAAAGTCTGCAAGACGGTACCCCGGCAGTACGTTTATCATGGAAGTCGCTCTGATTCCCTCTATTCTGAGACCCTTTTCATCGGCTACGATCTTGTACTCGCCGGTGAAAGGCTCCGCTCCCTGGTCATCGAGAAATTGCCATCCGGATATAGAAGCCTGCGTTGGAGAGGAATGGCAGGAAGTGCAATTCCTCGAGGGGCCGAACGGGTGAGCAGCCTGTTCTATCTCGAGCCACAAGAGATGTTTATTATTGCGACCGGAAGGAGAGAGGTCATTTCCTTCGATGCTAAAAGCGCCTGCCACATAGTAGGCATCCTTCGTATCTCCGTTCGGCCACCTGAAACGGATGCCTTTTGACGGCTGCACATCCTTCCTTACATTGCCGAGGCTGTGGGGCCAGACCTTCACCGGCATCCACATGCCTTTTTGGTCCTTTATCAGTATCGGAGGGGACTGTATACCGTAGTAGAGCCCATATTTATTAAAGGGATTTTTCTTTCCGGCTACATTTCCGGGACCCCATACTGTTATCTGATAGCCGCGAAGTTCCTCGATGTGGCAGGCGGCGCAATGCATCTTTTTGTGAGCATCTCCGGCAACGGCTTCCTCAATTTCCATGTGGCAGTCCATGCAGGAGGCATCTCTTCTCACGTGGCCCATTCCTCCCTCGCCGGTGGAATGACATCCGGCGCAGCCGATGCCTTTCTTGTAGTGCGTATCAGGGGCCGCGCCCTGTGGAACGGAGTAGTCTCCTCCTATATAGCTTTCGCCCCTCCTGCTGTGCATAGCGCCTGAATGGCAGACGGTATTACCGCGGCCAAAACCGGCGCAGCTCTCAGCCGGAGGAACACGCGAAAAGGAATGGGCTCCGCCGCCGGCATACAGGGACGGCGAGGCTTTGGCCTTCGGAGTATAGTGGCAGTCAAGGCATCCTGTGTGACAGACATTGCAGAGCTTCTGTTTGTCCTTCGCCTGTTCGATGTTAAAGGGGACGTTTATCTCCTCCATTATCCTGCGGGTATTTGAAAAATCGAAGGCCGAACTTTTCTGTATTCCGGGGGCTGGTTGGTCGGCAAAAGACGGGCCGCAGTTGTGGGGCCCGTAGGGATTAAGCCATGTCTGCATAGTGCGCTGGCGGTAGTTGCGTCCCATAACAGAGGTCTTGAACTGTCTGAGCGCCTCGGGGTGGCATCCGCTCTTGCCGCATGTCTTTACGGCAATCCGGGGATTGAAATCAAAGGTCTCCGGATCACGGTCATGCCAGAGGATATTCCGCACAGGGAGAAAGCGCCACTCTCCGTCTTCATACACTTTCGGCAGGAGGCCCAGGAGACGGTCTTCTCCTGTCATGCCGATGCCGTAAGGATAGCCGGATTTACGTTCAAGAAGTTTGCCCTCTTCAGAGACTATAAGCATCTTAAGCATATCTTTATGGGCGCTGT
>JACREW010000210.1 GCA_016212685.1 Nitrospirota bacterium | reverse complement strand
GGAAATGGTAATGCCCGGAGACAACGTAACCATAACAGTGGAACTCATAGCGCCGATAGCGATGGAGAAGGAACTGAGGTTTGCGATAAGAGAGGGCGGAAGAACTGTGGGAGCCGGTGTAGTTACCGAGGTGCTGGAGTAGCATTCCGCAAAATCCGGGATTTTGCGGCGAGAATATTTTGATAGAGAGGCAGGAGTAAGAGATGCGTGAGATAATACTTTTTCAGTGCACGGAATGCAAGAACAGGAACTATTCGAGCATGAAGAATAAGAAGAATACTACTGACAAGCTCAATCGTAAAAAATATTGCAGAAGCTGCAGGAAGCATACGATGCACAAGGAGACTAAAGCATAATAGGGGCGTAGAAGGTTGTGGATAGGCCAGTAGCTCTAACGGATAGAGCGTCGGACTCCAAATCCGAGGGTTGGGGGTTCAAATCCCTCCTGGCCTGCCACTAATAAGCTCATAGCTCATGGCTGATAGCTTCAGTGATGATTGACTATGAGCCATGAACTATGAACTAAACAGGGAGCGGGAATGTTCGAGCGGATAAAAAAATTTTTCAAGGAAGTAAAAGTAGAGGCCAAAAAGGTTAATTACCCGTCGAAGGACGAACTTATAGGTTCTACGTGGGTCGTTATAACTACTGTGGTAATAGTATCGGTATTTTTGGGCATTGTAGATCTAAGTCTCGCGAAAATAATTAAACTGTTGGTAAGGTAACGATATGTCAAAAAATTGGTACGTTGTTCATACATATTCCGGTTTCGAAGAAAAGGTAAAGGTATCCATCGAAGAACGTGTAAGGCTTAAAGGCCTTGAAGAGAAGATCACGAGGATACTCATCCCTACGGAAAAGGTTATAGAGATCAAAGGCAGGAAAAAGAAAGAAACCGACAAGAAGTTTTATCCCGGATACATACTTGTGGAGATGGAACTGGATGACGAAACGTGGCATCTTGTCAAAAACACGTTGCGGGTTACCGGTTTCGTGGGCGGCGCCAGGCCTGTCGCTATTCCGGATGAAGAGGTAGATATGATACTGCAGCAGCTCGAAAGGGGGCCTGCTCCGGTTGTAAAGAGCCAGTTTGAAAAGGGTGAAAATGTGAGGATAACTGACGGCCCATTTACCAATTTTGTCGGCTATGTGGATGAAGTGGACATGGATCACGGAAGGCTTCGTGTAATGGTCAGCATATTCGGCAGGCAGACTCCTGTGGAGCTTTCTTTTTCACAGGCGGAAAAGGCATAAAAATAATATAGGTCATATAAGACCTATACGACCTATTGGGGAGGAAGATAGATGGCTAAGAAAGAGGTTACGGCACAGGTTAAACTTGTAATATCCGCAGGAAAGGCGAATCCGGCGCCCCCTGTAGGACCGGCGCTCGGTCCTCATGGGATCAATATAATGGAATTCTGCAAGCAGTTTAATGCGCAGACCCAGAGCATGGGCGATACGCTGGTGCCTGCGGTTTTGAGCATTTATAACGACAGGTCTTTTACCTTCATACTCAAGACGCCGCCGGCATCGGAACTTATTAAAAAGGCCGCGGGCGTTGTAAAGGGATCAGGCGTTCCCAATAAGGATAAGGTCGGAACAATAACCGCCAAACAAGTGGAGGGAATCGCTAAAACAAAGCTTCCTGATTTGAACACAACATCCGTTGAGGCCGCGATGAATATTATTAAGGGAACCGCAAGAAGCATGGGCGTGGAAGTAAGAGATTAAGGAGGGACTAAATGGGAAAGAAACTGAACAACGCAAAGGCGAATATCGATACGAATAAAGAGTATGACATTGAAGAGGCCATCGCGCTCGTTAAAGAGAACACCGTTGCCAAATTCGACGAGACGGTGGATATGGCTATAAATTTAGGCGTTGACGCCAAGAAGTCCGATCAGATGGTCAGAGGAACTGTCGTTCTTCCGCACGGGACAGGAAAGTCGGTAAGGGTATTGGTTTTCGCCAAAGGCGAAAAGGAAAAAGAGGCTAAGGATGCGGGCGCCGACTATGTTGGAGCCGAAGACCTTGTTGAAAAGATACAGAAAGGCTGGCTCGATTTTGATAAGGCTGCTGCTACTCCCGACTTAATGGGACTGGTCGGCAAGCTCGGTAAGATACTCGGGCCGAGGGGACTTATGCCTAACCCCAAACTCGGGACGGTTACATTCGATGTCGGGAAGGCGGTTAAAGAAATAAAGGCAGGAAAGGTTGAGTATAAGGTAGAAAAGGCCGGCATTGTGCATGTGCCGGTTGGAAAGGCATCGTTCGACAAAGAGAAGCTTATTGAGAATACCATGTCGATCTTAAAGTCTGTGTCGAAAGCGAAACCGGCCACATCGAAAGGTAAATATATGAAGAAGATTACCATATCCTCTACGATGGGGCCAGGCGTAAAAGTTGATATAGCAAAATTAAAAGTAGTGTAGCAGGCATTGCCTGTATAAAGTTGGTATTGTTATTGTCAGAGACCGTAGGCAGAGGGTTATCTTTAAACGGCGCAAGCCGGCCTGCAGAGACAAGGTATGAGTTTACGGCTTATAATTTTTTGTTCTCGCGTCTCTGGGAAAGGAGGAGAAATCTGATTACCAAAGAGAAGAAGTCCCAACAGATAGCCGAATTGAATGAAAGGTTCTCGAAATCAAAGGCTGTTGTTCTCACCGAGTATAAGGGCATCACAGTTGCGGAAATAGCGGAACTGAGAAGAAATTTAAAAGAAGTAGGCGCCGAGTATAAGGTGTTCAAGAACACCCTAAGCAGTATTGCCGCAAAAGGAACCCCCGTGGAACCGGCTCAGGATATGTTCGTCGGCCCGACGGGCCTGGCCTTTGGTTTTGACGACCCGATAGCGGCGGCAAAAAAGGTGCTCGAATACTCCGGTAAAAACGAGAAGTTCAGGGTTAAGAGTGGAATTATCGACGGACGGCTGTTCTCGGCGGATGAGATAAAGGCCATCTCGAAACTGCCGCCGAAGCCGGTGCTTTTAGGCATGCTGGCAGGCGTGATGCAGGCGCCAGCGGCAAAACTGGCCGGCGCGTTAAGCGCTACGCTCTCGCAGTTTGCGTATGCGCTGGAATCATTGAAAAACAAAAAAAGCTCATAAAGGAGGAAAGGTAAATGGCTGTTACAAAGGAAGATGTTTTTAGTTTTATCGACAACATGACCATCCTTGATATGTCTCAATTCATCAAGGAATTTGAGGAAAGGTACGGCGTTACAGCGGCCGCGCCGGTAGCCGTAGCCGCAGCTCCGGCAGCAGCAGGCGCTGCAGCTCCGGCAGCAGAGGAGAAGTCAAGCTTTGACGTT
>JACREW010000215.1 GCA_016212685.1 Nitrospirota bacterium | reverse complement strand
CGGCGCCTGATATAGGAATGACAGGAGGCGCGTTTCAGCAGAAAAACCTCTTTGCCTCGTGGACAGCAACAGGACTGATTATCAGCCTTTATTTCATAACTACAAACAGGTTTAAAGGCTATCATTCAAAGGAAAAAATATTATTTTGGATATGCGTAACCCTGTTGTCTTTAAGCCTTATTATAGCAAGCTCACGGGCAGGGCTTTTAGGCGTTGCGCTTGCAATGTTAGTAATATTCCCTGCAAGGAAAAAACATTATTCCGCCGTAAAAAAGAATCTGACAGTCTGGCTTATGGTATTTCTTATCGGCACGGCAGGCGGGTTTTATCTACTCGCAATTAAAGACAGGCTCGGCATAGAAAAACTGACCGTTAAACAGATAGATTGGGTTTCCGATGCAGGACAAACGTCATATGCCGAACGCACACTTATGTATAAGACTTCCATTGCCATGTTTAAAGAAAAGCCTTTGGTCGGTCAGGGATTCTCCAATTTCGGAAGTCTGTATATGTATTATCAGGGAAAAGTCAAAAAAGCCGATCCACAATATAAAGATGTAGGGCACAGCTATACGTCGCACCCGCACAATGAATTATTTCTCATACTGTCGGAGAGCGGCTTTGCGGGTATTATAGGAGTTTTAATCCTTTTATACGGCTTTGTAAGGCTGCTTATGAGATACGGCAAAGAGCGCTCCGGCTTGTATATAGCGCTTCTAATACCTCTCGTTGTCCACATGCTTGTGGAATATCCGCTGCACCTTTCAACCGCCCATTATCTTGCATTCATCCTATTGGCTTATACGGCAACCTCGCATTTCTTAAAGGCATCCGAACCGAAACTGTCTAAAACGGCTGCCAAAGTCCTTGTCGTATTGTTATCTTGCGCGTATATAGCCTTCGCAGCATATACGATAAAAACCTTTATCGCCTATAATCAGCTCGTGATATGGTATATAGACAATACTGAGGGCAGAAAAGGCGGCATGGAAAACATAATGCCGGCCGTCAAAAATCTCTACCTTAGAAACTGGGCTAAGCCCATGTACATGTTCGTAAAAACCGAAGATGCCGTTAAAGACATCGAAAAAAACAAAGACTTCTTAAGCGATTTTGTTAAATGGAGCGGCGCCGAGAAGCGGCGTCTGCCCGTATTGCCGGTATTTCAATACGACGCCCTTGTTTTGCTGAATTTAGGCATTCATGACGGGCAATACGAATATTTTGACGAGGCAATGAGGACGGTAGAAGAAGGACTCTTGCTTTATCCCGATACCGAATACTTGAAGGAATTAAAACCTAAGATAGTCGGACAGGCATTCAAGGCGCTCTTCAAGGGATTTCAGAAACCAACGAAGTCCGACTGACCAGCCAGCAGCTTTTATTTCTTGAACATCTTCCTCAATTCATTCGCCGATATAAGTATCTTTGTAGGTCTGCCGTGAGGGCAGTGATTCGGATCTTCCATCGTATTGAGGTCTTTCAACAATTGAGCGATCCTCATACCGTCTGGAATCTCTTTGCCCCTTATGGATGAATGGCATGCCAGCCTTGCGGCAAGAGCTTTTTTTATCGAATCTATAGTCTCAATACTTTCGGAGGCATCTGAAATCTGAGATTTGAAATCTGAAATCAAAAAGTTTGCCAGATCGTTCACCAATGAATTCACATCGGCGTCCTTAAGGAAATCAGGAATGCTTCTCACTATTATTGTTCCGTGACCGAAATCTTCCGCCTCAACTCCAAAATCGCTTAACACCTTTAGGTTGTCAAGTATTACCCCGTATTCGCTGCCCTGCAATCTTACCTGCTGAGGGAAAAGAAGCCTGACTGCTGACTGCTGACCGCTAACTGCTGACCTCCTTAACAGCCTTTCGTAATTGATCCTTTCATGGGCTGCATGATAGTCGATTATTGTAAGACCGTTTTTATCGGGAATCGCGACAAAGGTATCGCCGAGGTAGAGAAAAGGCATGATCTCGCTATGCCCTATGTTATAAAGTTCCTGAGGTTCCGCAACCTGTGAAACGGTGAATGGGCGAATCGGTGAATCGGTAAAGGAATAATTAAAATCCTCTGATTCCCCATGTCTCTTTATCTCCATTTCTGCTATGACTGCCGACTGCTGACTGCTGACTGCCGATCTCATTGTCCGATGAATAAAGTTAAAGATACTATTCTTGTCGAAAAACCTCACCTCCCTTTTCGTGGGATGGACATTGAAATCGACATTAGAGGGATCCATCTCCATGAAAAGCAGAAACACGGGATGCTTATCCTTCGGTATCGAGCCTTCATAAGCCTTATACACGGCATAGGTTATGGATTGATCTTTGACCGGCCTTTTATTGATGAAGAAGAATTGGTTGTTTCTATTATTTCTTAAATGTGTAATCTTGCCTAAAAAAGCCTTGACGCTCATCACGCCGTCTTCAGTCCCGGTTTCGATGAGTTCATCGGCAAACTCCTTGCCGAAGACCTGTACAATCCTTTCCCTGTATGACGCTGCCGCAGGCAACTCAAGCGCGCAATCTCCGTCCATCCTTAAAACAAATCCTATCAAAGGGTGAGACAGCGCTTCCCTCGTCACCGTATCGACGATGTGATAATTCTCCGTGCCGTCCGACTTCAAAAATTTGCGCCTCGCAGGCATGTTGAAAAACAAGTCTTTTATCTCGATAGTCGTCCCTACGGTCATGCAGTCCTTTATTTCCTTTACGTCCCCTCCGATAATTTCGATACATGTCCCTACTTGATTAAGTAATCCCCCCCCGCCCCCCTTGACTACAGGGGGGATGGGGGGATTACTTCTGTCTTTTGGTTCCATATTCCGAGCCGCAGTAATAAGCCTGACCTTTGAGACCGAAGCGATGGACGAAAGCGCTTCGCCGCGAAACCCCATCGTCCGTATATTTAGAAGATCATTTTCATCCTTAATCTTGCTCGTTGCATATCTCTCGAAAGCGATTAAGGCGTCTTCCCTATCCATCCCGGCGCCGTCATCAGAGACCTTAATAAGCCTCCTGCCGGCTCTTGAAATGTCTATCTCTATTCTTGAAGCTCCGGAGTCTATGGAATTTTCTATAAGTTCTTTGACTACGGATGCGGGGCGTTCTACCACCTCGCCTGCAGCGATTTTATTGCGGAGATTTAACGGAAGAACGTTTATACACGGCATGGATTATTTTAACACAGCCCTGCTATAATTATTTTTATGAAAAAAATCCTCATGAAAGGCAATGAGGCCAT
>JACREW010000207.1 GCA_016212685.1 Nitrospirota bacterium | reverse complement strand
GCTGTATTTTCTTCAGTAAATGGGAAGGGTAAGACGACTATACTTTCACATATTGTTGATGCTTTTTATGAAATGGCGCGACCAAATTTCCCAAACGAATTTGAAGGCAAAGAGAATAAGTATTATAGGGTTTCTTCTGGCATTCATAATATAGATCAAATCAACGCCTCATTTGTATATCTCCGATTTAAAGCCCAAGATGGATGTATTGATTATTTAGATATACGCAACAATTGCACTCAAGAGCAATATGACACATCCTGAAGTGTATGGTTATTATAGACCTAAAGATAGATGAGCTTACACATACCGACATAGGCCAGATGAACTTTTATCTGAATTATTTCAAAGACAATGAAATGACCGAAGGAGAAAATGACCGATAAAACAAAAAACACGCTTCTTCCTAAAAACTACAAATCCTTTTTGCATGCAATTAAGCAGCGAATCCATGAAAGCCGTATCAGGTCTTATCATGCTGTAAACAAAGAGCTGATAGCCCTTTATTGGAATATCGGCAGAGAGATAGCGGAGAGGCAGGAACGAGAAGGCTGGGGGAAATCCGTTGTTGAAAGATTGTCGCGCGATCTGCGCGAGGAATTCTCAAGGACTACAGGGTTTTCTGCTCAAAACCTGTGGTATATGCGACAGATTTATCTTGAATATCGAGAACACCCAAATCTCCAACAACTTGTTGGAGAAATACCTTGGGGCCAAAATATACTCATTATTTCCAAAATAAAAGGTGTTGCAGAGCGGGAATACTACCTTCGCATGACGGCTGAAATGGGTTGGAGCAGGAATGTCCTTCTCCATCAGATAAAGACAGGGGCTTACAGCAGACATAAGAAAGCGGTCAAGCAGCACAACTTTGAGACAACATTGCCTGCGGCTCTATCTGAACAGGCAGATGAAGCAATGAAGGATGTTTACGCTCTTGACTTCCTTGGCATTACAAAGCCTGTGATAGAGCGGGAGTTGGAGCGGCGGATGGTTAATCAGATAAAAGATGTCTTGCTGGAATTCGGCCACGGCTTTGCCTTTATCGGCAGCCAGTATCCACTAAAGGTGGGTGATGAGCAGTATTTCATTGACTTGCTGTTTTATCACAGAAAACTCAGATGTCTTGTAGCTGTTGAGTTAAAAATAGGTAAATTCAAGCCTGAGTATGCAGGCAAAATGAACTTCTACCTTAATATCCTCAACGATTTTGTTCGAGAACAGGATGAAAACCCGTCAATAGGAATCATCCTCTGTGGGGACAGGAACCGCATGGAAGTGGAATATGCCCTTAAAGGGATTGATAAACCTGTTGGGGTTGCAGAATATACATTGACACGCAAGCTTCCGTCTGAACTGGCGGATAAACTTCCAAAACCCGAAGAACTCGAAAAACAGATTATGCAGGAACTTGAAGGCGCAGAGGATTAACGAGATGGTATATAAACTCTACGGCTTAACAGAAGAGTATAGTATCGGGACTGTTTTCTTTATTAACGAAACAGCCGCAACCGGTGGAGACGCTGAAATTGACATTTAAAAATTATGTCTTCCGCACAAGCGGCGGAAAGACGAATTGAAAAGATTATCGCGGAAGTGCGGGGAGAGAAAAAATAGATGCTAATCATTTTTATTTTCGGCCTTATAGTCGGCTCGTTCCTGAATGTCTGCATTTACAGGCTGCCGAGGGGAAAATCCATTGTGAGCCCTCCGTCTTCATGCCCTTCATGTAATGAGCCGATCAGACCATGGGATAATATTCCGGTATTGAGCTATATTTTTTTAGAAGGAAAATGCAGGAAGTGCGGAGAAAGGATTTCGATCCGCTATCCGGCAGTGGAACTTTTAAACGGGATTTTATACTGGTTTGTTTTTACAACCTTCGGAATGGGATGGCATTTGCCTTTTCTCTTTGCCTTCGCGTCGGCAATGATCGTAATAGCGTTAATCGATCTTGATTTTCAGGTAATACCGGATGTTATAACCTTGCCGGGGATTATTATCGGTCTGTTTTCAGCTTCTTTTTTACTCCCCGATCCCTTTGTTTCAATACTCCAATACTCCAATACTCCATCACTCCAATTCCCCATCACTCCATTACTTCCCGTTGTCGGCTTCAAAAGCTCCATTATCGGATTGCTGCTCGGCGGCGGACTATTCTATCTCATTGCCGTTCTGAGCAGGGGCGGGATGGGAGGCGGCGACATCAAGATGATGGCGATGGTCGGCGCGTTCATGGGATGGAAGGCGGTTTTCCTTACAACATTCATAGGAAGCCTCACAGGCTCCATAGTCGGAATATCCCTGATGGTCTTCAAAGGGAAAGGCAGGAAGACAAAAATACCGTTCGGCCCTTTCCTTGCGCTCGGCTCCGTTATAACGCTTTTCTTCGGCGGAGAGATTATCAGGTGGTATTTTACCTTCTAAATAAGCTAAAATATTAAGTTCTGATTCTATTCGGTTAAAAAAACCATAAAGGATAACATTATGAAGCGTGAAGATTTAAGAAACATAGCCATTATCGCCCATGTCGACCACGGCAAGACAACCCTTGTGGATGGGATGTTGAGACAAGCGGGCATATTCCGCTCTAATCAACAGGTACAGGAAAGGGTCATGGACAACATCGACCTCGAACGGGAGCGCGGCATTACCATAATGGCAAAGAATACCGCCGTAGACTATAACGGCGTAAAGATCAACATCGTAGACACTCCGGGCCACGCGGATTTCGGCGGCGAGGTAGAAAGAACCCTTAAAATGGTGGACGGCGTGCTGCTGTTGGTCGATGCGTCGGAAGGGCCGCTGCCGCAGACTCGTTTTGTCTTAAGAAAGGCGCTCGAATTGAAACTGCCTCCAATATTGGTGATAAACAAGATAGACAGGCCTGATGCCCGCATTCAGGGCGTTTTGAACGAGGTCTACGACCTCTTCATCGACCTCGATGCTGTCGAGGAGCAACTGGATTTCCCAGTTGTCTACACAAATGCCAAACTGGGCACGGCAAAACTCAATATGGATGAGGAATCGGAAAACCTCCAGCCCCTCTTCGACCTGATAGTAAAAACGGTCCGTGCTCCCGAAGGCAACAAAGACAGCGCCCTGCAACTGCTTGTTACCAACATAGACTACAACGACTATGTGGGCAGGCTCGCTGTAGGAAGAGTGTTTTCCGGCACGGTAAAAGTCGGCGACCATGTGGCGGTAATTAACAGCAGCGGGGACGCCGTTAAAACAAAAATAACATCGATTTACACATTTCAAGGGCTTGAACGTATAGACGCGAAAGAGGCATCGGTAGGAGACATCGTCGCCCTCGCAGGAATTGAAGGCATAAATATAGGAGATACAATCACAGATGTTGAAAGGCCCATGCCGCTGCCGAGGATAAAAGTGGATGAGCCGACCATATCCATAGTCTTTTCCGTCAACACATCTCCGTTTGCCGGCAAGGAAGGAAAGTTCGTTACGTCAAGGAACCTGAGGGAGAGGCTCGAAAAAGAACTGCTTTATAATGTCGCTATTAAGGTGGATTTCAGCAATACGGATTCGTTCAAGGTCATGGGCAGGGGAGAATTGCAGCTTGCGATCCTCATAGAGATGATGCGCCGCGAGGGATACGAACTTTCCGTATCCATGCCCGAGACAATAACAAAGGAAATTAACGGAACTGTCCACGAACCTATGGAACTGCTTGTTATAGATGTGCCCGAGGAATTCGTAGGCGTCGTTACGCAACAGGTCGGGATGAGAAAAGGCAGGATGCAGAAGATGCAGAATAACGGCCACGGAAGGGTAAGACTCGAATTCAGAATACCTTCGAGAGGATTGATAGGCTTCAGGTCGCAGTTTTTAACGGACACAAAGGGCACAGGGCTTTTAAATCATCTCTTCGACGGCTACGAGCCGTGGCACGGCCCGATGTCTAAGAGACAGACAGGAGCGCTTGCGGCGGACAGGAACGGAAAATCGACGCCATATGCCCTCTTTCATTTGCAGCCGAGGGGAACGCTTTTTATAAAAGAAGGCACCCCTGTTTATGAAGGCATGATAATCGGAGAGAATTCGAGAGACAATGATCTGGATGTAAACGTCACGAAAGAGAAGAAACTTACGAACATGCGCGCTTCAGGCGCAGACGATTCGATACAGTTGATACCGCCTAAAATACTGAACCTCGAACAGGCAATCGAATTCATAAAAGAAGACGAGCTTGTGGAGGTAACGCCCCAATCAGTAAGGATGAGGAAAAAAGTATTAGAGGCTAATAAAAGGCCGAAAATACAGAAGAATTGATATTAAATTTGCTGACAGGGCATTGTATTGTAGCGGTTTCAGCAGCTCAAAGTTTCGTCGTGATGGCGAAACTGAGCTGGTGCCTCGGAGACGGACATGGATGTCCGGCGAGAATGAGCGGAAATACTGTGCCCTGACAGCACTGATGGTTATTTTGTTATAGTTTCTTACTTCACGGTTCCGGCAGCTGTTCCTGAAATGGTCTTATTAGTCTGGTTTATCGTTCCTGCGCCTGCGCCGTTGAACTGCACGTTATAGCCGTTCACGATATTATTGCCGCCTGTGCTGTTAATAGTCGAAATCCACTTATTGTTCGCCGCATCCCACGTTTTAAAGGCAAAATCCGCGTTGATGCCGCCTCCGCTTACGTTTATGGCTGAATTCAAGACAGGATTCGATGTATACGCACCGCTTACGCTGCCTGTAGCCCATATAGTCGGCTTTGCGCCGGTAGACGGGGCTAAGAATATAGTATCCGCCATTTTAAGGTCTGTAAAGCCGTTGCCGCTTCCTGTAAGCGTAACCCTTCCTACTTCAAACGCAGGAATATTCATCTGCTGAAGCGCTGCCTTGCCGCTGTCCGTAGTCGTCATAGCGATAAGTTTCGTGGTTTCCACCCATGTGCCCATCTGAACGGTCTTAAAAGAAGAATCATTGGGATCGAATGTGCCGAAGGTCTCTCCTATCATAATGCCGGTAGCGGGAGCCGAATTGATGAGGGAATTCATATCAGCCCAATATCCCGTAGTAGCGCCGGTGATATTGTTGGAAGACCACTGCGTGCCGCTCGTCTCCATGCCTGTAATTCTTGTAATATCGTTATGAGTCATGGATAAGCTAAAGTTATCGGACGGAGTAATGCCGCTGTAAGAGCCGGTTGTATTTGCGTTCCACACGCCCCAGTCAAGCCCGTTAATGCCGGAAATTTCGGCATTATAAGAATACGGACGGGAGTGCGCGTCTCCCATCTGATTGCCGTTGAACATAAAGCTTGTGTTGCCGTTCGATGAAATGGAATATTTTGAAATATTATTGATTAAGTTTGCCGGAGTAATGCCGATGTTATCGAGCATCTGCGTCCTGTAAATCGTGCCGTCGATGTCCATAATCTCCATATAAGGATATGCCGTTCCTGCAAGCAACCCCTTTAAAATTCCTGCCCTGCTGATGCCGTTTGAATCTGCCGGGTCTATATAGAGGGCAATAAATCTTCCTTCGACCTTATCGTAAGAGGTTCCTGCGGCAGGCGACTTTACGCCGCCTAAAAATCCGTAATACGCGCCTCCGTTATAAGTTGTGGCCGTATAATTTTTATAGTTATAACTGTGCACATTGCCGTACCATATGTCATTCTGCTTTGCGCCGGGTGTGTAGTAGCCGAGAAGGTTTATATACGCGGGATTGTCGCTCCAGATATTGATCGAACCGTTCCGGTAAAAGGCATTAAAACCGTTCGTAAGCGAATAGGTCGTTCCGTTAATAGTCTTCATGAAGTTCAAGGCGGTGCTGCTATTGCTGATATTATTCAGCGTGGTCAACGTCTCTTCGGTAAATTTAAATACATTCCACCAAAGGCCATCTCCAGAGGTCGGGGCATTGAAGTTATAGGTCGTTCCTGCGCCGTCCTTAAATTCTACAGCAGCGCTGGAATTTTTAAGCTCTGTATCTGCACACTCTCCAAAACACTTAACCGAATAATAATAGTTTCCTGAAAGCAATTTATAAACTGTAATAGTTTCAGGGCCGTAGCCATCTGTATCATCAGATGGTAAATATGCGAATGGGTATACGCTGCTTGCTCCTTTGTTATTATAGTAAACCTCAAAGTGGCTGGTTCCACCGCCATTTTGCAGATATTGCGGCACCCAGAGATGCGCATCCAGATCATAAGGACTTTGTCCCCATGTGAGTTTGATAGTAATATTGGTTTTAAACTTAGTTGACAATAATTCTCGATTAGGATCTGTTATCGGTGGCGGCTTTGGCAATTCAAACCGCTGAATAACCGGCCCGGCAGTCGGTATAACCGATTGCATTCTCGCAGGAGCGGGAGCGGGCGCAGGTGCGTCGTCCTTCGGTTTATCTTCAGCCTTATCCTTCGGCTTATCTGAAGGCGTGGTATCCTTTTCATGCTTTTGCATTTCTGACTGCGTTACCGGTCTCGGCGGCTGCGGAGGCTTGTTCGGGGCAATCGTAGTCATCGTTCCGGCGGTTACATTTACGACCTCTTTCGGTATCTTCGGGTTATACGCGTATACCGTTCCCTGTTTCACTAAAATGCCGGTAACATTCCTGTCATGGAAAACAAAATACTGGGTTCCTCTTACGCCTCCTATTGCCGTAATGGTTCTCACCTCGAATATATTGGCGTCCGGAGACGTGGCTATGCGCTGTGCGTTTTTGGGTGGAACAACGGCCTCTACCTTTCCGGCAGGAAGCCTTATGACAGCGCTTTTTTCAGAGGCATATTCGCTTATGTCTATTCTGCTGCGGGGAGCAATTTTAATGATATTGCCGTCCGCAAACAAAATCTCGGCCTTTGAATCGCTCTTTGTCCTTATAAGGTCTTTTACAAAAAGAGGGTCTCCTGCCTTTGCTGCAATTGCAGGCAACCGTCCGTCTCTGAGTATATCGACTTTGCCCTCGACATTCGTAACTTTGCCTATCTCTCCGGCAGCCTCCGCGTAATCAAATGCGCCTCCAAACAGCAAATACAAGAACAAAAAGATTGGAATTATGGAGTATTGGAGTATTGCTTTCAATACTTCAATTTTTCTATTTTTGGGCGTTAACATAGTTTCCCCCCTTTTAGAAACTATACTCCAATTAGAAACTATACTCCAATCCGGTGGTATATACTTCCTTCCTGTAATCATAAGTTGCGATGTTCGAATCCGTACGGTTATACGAATACTGAAGGTTAAGACTCAGTCCTTTCAGCATCTCCCATATAATGCCCGAAGTCCCTGTATATGCCCTTTCCTTTCTCTTTTTACCGAATGAGGTATGGACGTTGTCATACCTCTGCAAAAACATATCGCCTGATAACGTCAGCCCTATTTTGGAAGTAACCGGCACCAGAATACTTGCCGTTGCCCTGTTACCCCTATTATCCCAGTTTTTGCCGTCCGTGTCATCTTTTGAATACTCGTACCTGACATTGAACATTCCCTTGCCGTCGGAAAACGGGTAGATATATCCTATTGATGCGCTCTGGATTTCTCCGTCCCTGTCTTCATTTACATCGCTCGGCGGCTGAAGAAGCTCCCGCTTTGTATAACCGACGGAGACCTGCCCGATATGTCCCGGAAGGAACATCAGGCTCAATGTCGGCTTCCATGACATCAGGGTCATGTATTTATGGTCTTTAAGCCATACGCGGCTGTATGACAACGGAGAGGTAACCACGCTGTCGTCAAATGTATATCCGGGGATTAGCGATAAAGACTGTGCGAACATATTATGGCTTCTTGTCTGGGCGTATTCGTTATGTATTGCGCTGTATTGGGCGTTAAAAAGCCATTGGCCTTCGATAAGGGGACTGTAATCTATTTTAAAACTGCTGATTATGCTTCTGTCCCTTTGGCCGGTAATAGCGACGCCGGTATCCGTAAGCGGCTTTGCCACCACGTTAGTGTCAAATTGATATGCGACTCCGGCGGTGAACCTCCATGTCTTATGCGCCTCTATGGCCTTGGCGAATGCATTTTCATATTCCTTTGCAAACGACGCGAGTTCCGACGTCGGATCTACCGCTATAACGGCCTTTAAACTCTCCCTTGCCTTTGCGAGTCTTCTCTCTTTCGAGTATGCCATAGCGATCTGAAAATCGGCTGACTGGGCAAGAGAAGCATCGAGTTCCTTTGCCTTCTTAAAGGCGTCTACCGCGTCTTTGGCTTTGTCCTCCTTCAAAAAGACAAGCCCTTTTAAAAAAGCGACATAACCGGGTTTAATATTGTGTTTTTCCGCCTCGGCTATCCAGCGCTTTGCCTCTTTAAGCTCTTCGAGATTATAAAGGACATCTATCAACTCTACATATGCGTCGTTCACGCGGGGCTCGAAGTTGACTGCATTTCTGAGGTGTCCGGCGGCTTCCCGGTAGTCTCCCATTTGTTTATAGGCAAGGCCCGAATAAAAAGATGCGATGGAATAGGAACGGCTGTCCTGTTTTATCTGTCTGAAAAAAAGAGAGGGCCTCTTCATAATTTTCCGACTTGAACTCAACGATGCCTTTTTCGAGGATGTCATCGGCAGCATAAGCATCAAGCAGCGGGCAGCAGATAGTCAAGAGTGAACACAAAAGATAAAGACTTAGAATCTTCATCAGATTATTCACAAATTATTACCCCCCCAATAAGCAAACTTTATCACAATTTTTATATAAAATCAAGAAGATTCCGGTTATTGGGAACTGTCATTCTCTGCCGGCATGACATGATACGGACTTATCAACATCCGCCGTTTTAATGCATGACTTGATAAACTCCATATGCGAGTTCGCGCAAGCAAAAGGCCCTCCGCATAATCTGCGAAGCTTTAAATCCAACAAACAGGTTTTATTTACATAACAATCGTTACATCTCTCTGTATTGTTCGGCTCCATGTCTCTTTCCACGGCTGCGCTGATATATAAGGCATTTAAGATTAACTTATGACAAGAGACAAAGAAATACCTGAATCGGGGTATTTTAGGGGCAGCTAAATAATCCCTTTCTTTCTCGCTTTAATAAGCGCTTCCTGCCTGTTTTTTGCCTGGAGCTTCTCGTAGATATTTTTTATATGGGTATGCACCGTATGAGGGCTTATGTTTAATTTCTTTGATATCTCTTTATATGAAAGTCCTTTTTCTACAAGCTTAACTATTTCTTTTTCTCTGTGGCTTAAAATATATTGTTCGCCTATGCCTTCGTCCTGAAATTCCATTATTACCTTGCGGGCTATTTTAGGGCTCATGGGAGCGCCGCCTTTATAAAGATTGTGCAGCGCTTCTATGATCTCTCTCGGGCTGCTCCCTTTGAGGATATAACCCGAGGCCCCTGCCTTTATTGCTGAAAATACATTTTCCTTGTCCTCGAAGATCGTGTGCGCCATTATTTCTACATCGGGCATTTCGCCTTTCGCTTTTTTTATAAGTTCAATGCCCGACATGCCCGGCAGTCCAATGTCAGCGAGGATGATCTCGGGAGCTGTTTCTTTTAGCCGCAATAGGGCTTCTTCGGCGGAAATAAAGTCGCCTACAACTTCTATATTAGCCTCTCCGCTTAAGAGCAGTTTAAGATTCTCCAGCAAAAGACGGTTATCCTCGACTATAGCTATGCGCATAAATTCAACCTATCACATCGATTGCTGTAATTCCATACCTTCTTTAAGGTATTTTAAGGGTATTGGGACTTCAAGATTCAGGCATGTGCCGTTAATAGAGGTTATTTCCAATTTACCGCCTATCTCTTTTGCCCTTGCCTTCATGTTCGATATACCCTTGCCATTGCCTGCTTTTAGTCCGGCTCCGTCGTCTTTTACCGAAAGCATCAGTCTTTCAGAATCGATATTCAGAACTACATCCACATTTTTTGCCCCTGAGTGTTTTATTACATTGGTGAGCCCTTCTTTATATACCCTGAAGAGATTCAAAGAGAGGAGACTGCTGGGTTTCTGACCGATATCCTCTATAGAAGTTGTCATATTAAACAACATCCCATGAGACTCTATCAAATTGCTGCCGTAATGTCTGATATCCGCAGTCAAACCGTGCCAGTCTATTTTTTTATCATCGAGGCTCTGCATAAAAGTCCTTATCTCTGAAAGTCCTTCCTTCGATAGTTCCGATATGGTTGTGAGCGTCTTTTTGATACCCGCTTCCGATGACATATTCTGCGCCATGTCTGCAAGCAGGATTATGTTTGTAGTTATGCCTCCTATGCCGTCGTGCATATCCCTGATCATCTTGTTTTTTTCTGTAAGATATTTCTGCATGTCTGCAGCCATCTTATTGAAGGAATCCGACAACTGCCCGATTTCGTCTTTCGTATCTACGTTTATCCTATAGGCGAAATCTCCGGCAGATATCTTTTTTGTTCCATGAATCAGATCATAAATAGGCGCTATCAACCTGTCAGTGAACAGCAGCCCTACCGTCATGGCTATAACCAATGCAGATAGAGATAAAAACAATAGTTTCTCTCTCGTTTTAAGAGCTATTTCTTTCATATTGCCATCGAGCTTTTTGGTCATGCCGCCGGCCGTATTCCTGATACTTTCGGATGAAAAGCCGACGCGGACCACAGCAAGCCTCTTTTGTCCGAGCATGACAGGCGCGGCTATATCGACAATAGCGCCGTCCACCGGCTGCAGCAGCATCTTTCCGGCGGCAATCGCATTTTTTGTGACTGCATCGGAGAATACCCTGCCCATAAGTTCGATCCCTTTTGTTCCACGCCCCTCGATACCCGCAACCAGCACCCTGCCCGCATCGTCATGGACATATATATAGACGATATTGTCGCCTTTCATCGTTATCGAGACTATATTGTCCATTTCGGATATATTGAAATTATATACTGGCTGGATCAGCCTGAGGGAAAGGAGTTCCGTTACGGCCCGAGCCTTTTTTTCCCACTCCTCCTGAAGCGAATTTTCCAATAGCGTTTCGCTGGTTTGCCTTACGCTGGAGAGGATATTCTCGTTAAAATCGGTCAGTATGAAAATAAAAATCCCTCCCGTCATCGACAACAGAACGGCTGTGAATAAAAAAAGCTTCAGCTTTATGCTCTTGAAGGCAAACATACGCGCTAATGCATCTCCTCTCCGCTCAGCTTTATAAGGCCTTCGATATACGCGATGAGTTTGTCGATCTTCTCCGGCGAATCTATGAACCTGTCAAATTCATATGCCCTGAGCGCCTTCCTTCCTTCTTCGGTCTTATCCATCATGAGCAGTTCTTCCTTTATCCTTTCTGTGAGCCGTTCATCCAGTCCCTTCCTGATCAGCACCAGAAATTCTATCATCATGGGCGATTCCCAGATTATCTTGAACCTCGTTTTGTAAGTCTCCGGCACGTCCTCCGGAGTTAACCAGTCCAAATTGCTCAATGCCCCTGCGGCGACCCTTTTATAGAAAACCCAACTCGAGACATTCAGCTCCGTACCGGCAAATACATAACCCACCTTATCTTTCTGAGGAGCGGAATTAAAGGAGGGCAGCTTGACCATATCGAGCCCCTGAGCCTTGAGCATAAATTTCGGCATGAAATAGGAAGAATTTGACGCAGGATCTTCAAAGGCTATTGTCTTTCCCCTCAAATCTTCTATGCTGTTTATTCCGCCGTCCTTCCGCGCAAATATTATGCTGTTATATTTGCATACGCCTTTTCTCGACAACGTAAGGATCGGGAAAGCGGCTCCGTCCCTCGTGAGAAAAACTGCTTTAAAAGGACTCTCCAAAATGATATCCATCTTTCCTTCTTTGACGAGCCGGCTGAGGGTGGAATATTTCTTGTCTCCGGCAAGCACGACGTCTCCGCGCTCGATGCCCGTATCCTTTAGCCTCGATGCAAGATATTGTATGATAGGCTCTATCTTCCTCTGCTGTCTGACGACATTCTCGGTCGCCCTTCCTATGGTAAGGATCTTTTTCTTATTCGCATCTTCGCCGTATGCGGCGTCGAAGGCGATGAGTCCGGCGGCTAAAATAAAAAACGAAGTGATCATATTACGCATAAGTTTTCCCATGGCTTCGGTATTATAACGCAAAAGGGCTTATTGCGTTGCTTTAATATCATTGTATATCATAGGGTTTAGTCCATGAAGTTTTTCAAGTTTATAATAACAACCCTCGTCTCGGCTCTTCTTCTCGCCGTCGTCTATTATTTCATTTTTCCCGACATCTCGAGGCTGAAAAAAGAGAATCCTAAAAAAAACGTCGTTTATGGAATACCGCGAGACGGAATGGCGGGAGAAAGGCAAAAAAATAAGGATAACGCAAATATGGACTTCGCTTGCGAACATATCGCCGTATCTGATCAGAGCCGTGCTTATAGCTGAGGACGACAAATTCTACAGGCACGAGGGCTTTGATTTCGAGGCGATTCAAAAGGCAATAGAAAAGGACATCAAAAAGAAAAAGTTCAAATTCGGCGGCAGCACAATAAGCCAGCAGCTTGCAAAGAACCTCTACCTGACGCCGTCAAAAAATCCTATTAGGAAAATAAAAGAGGCGATCCTTACGTGGAGGATAGAGAGGACGCTCTCGAAAAAGAGGATACTTGAGATATATCTTAATGCAGCGGAATGGGGAGAAGGCATCTTCGGCATAGAGGCGGCATCGCGCCATTACTACGGCAAGCCCGCATCGGCATTAGCCCCTGAAGAGGCGGCTCGGCTCGCATCGGTTCTTCCGAACCCGCGAAAATACAACCCTATCGGGACGTCGAAATACGTGGAAACCCGCTCAAGAATAATCTACGATATAATGGTAAGAAGAGGCATCGTGATGCCTGAATATGAAGCTATTTCCGAAAGCAGCACAGACAATGAAAAACAGTCAGAGGGGACTGCCCCAGAATTACGGGCGAAGCCGTAGATTCGGGACTGTCCCATGTTTAGAGAATAAATTAGTAGAAAATAAAGAACAATAAAAAAGTAATACCGGCGCCTAAAATCGCTCCGGCAATAACCTCCGTAGGCGTATGCGCTTTCACCGTGACCCTGCTCTGGGCAATAACTACTGCCAGCATAAAGGAAAGGAGAGAGGCTGTAAGGTTTTCGGTAATATAGGTAACCGCAATCCATGCCGAGAAAGCTATAGAGGCGTGCCCGCTCGGCATTCCGCCGCGCAACGGATGCCCCTTGCCGGAATACGATTTCAATACCACAACGAGTATCAAAGTAAGGATTACGGCGATTAGCGTTGTCTCTTCCTTTGAATGTTTGGCTACATCAATGCCCTTATCGAATATCCTGCCGAAATACGGGAAAAGTATAATGTACCCTAAGACAGCAGCGCCGAATGCGGTTATCAAAACGGCTCCTGCGGCCACATCCTTCGCAACCCTCGCCTTTTCGCTGTGTTCCGGTGAAACCATATCCACAACGTATTCGACGGCCGTGTTTACCATTTCCGCAAGAAGGACAAGAATTACGGCGATGGAGACAATAAGGAAATCCGTTCTTTCCACACCGAGAATATAGCTTAAAACTAAAACCGCAACTGCGGAATAAAAATGATACCTGAGATGCCTCTGTGTCTTTGCGGCATGAAGTATGCCCTCGATTGCGTTATTTGTGCTGTCTATCCATCTTCTTAGCGGCATAGTTTACTTACCCTTGAACTCAGATACTCCAATCAGTTCTTCTTCGAGCCTCCTCATTTTTCGCGCCTCATATTTGCTCTTCTCGTGGTCATATCCGAGGAGATGGAGAAGACCGTGAATCAAAAGACGCTCGACTTCCCGATGGAATGTTACTCCATATTTCTTCGCCTGTTTTTCCGCTTTATGGAGGTTTATGACGATATCGCCCAAGGGCAAGTGGGAAGTAAGAAGTAGGAAGTGAGAAGTAGGAAACCCCTCTAATCTTTTTTTATTTTTCCTCAACTTCCCAGTTCCCAGTTCCCACTTCCCACTTATCATTGGAAATGAAAGGACATCGGTGGTTTTATCTTTCCCGCGATATTGCAGGTTCAGTTCCCTCATCGCCCTGTCGTTTATCAGGAGCACGCTTACCTCGCATCTCTCGAGCATTCCGAACCTGCGCGGGTAATTATGAGATAGACGCCAGGCGGCCTGTTTGAGGATATTCTCTATCCTACGCCGGCTTATCCTTATGCGCCTTTGGCTGTTCCTTATCGCTGTTTCCATTGTCCTGCGCTGAAAATACGTCCGGATTTATGCGTTGTGCGTGAAGCGTAGTGCGTAAGGCGTCCGAAGAATGTGACTCATGACGCGCAATGCTTGGCGCTGGACGCAAGTCGAACTCCGGATATTCTATCCTCCTGTGGAAAATGCTGGTGAGGATATATGTAAACCTTCTTTTCACCTCGGATATATCTTTCAGCGTCAGTTCGCAGTCATCGATCTGTCCGTCCAAAAAGATATTATTTATTATCCTGTCCACAAGGGCTGAAATCCTTGCAGGAGTGGGGTCGGTAAGGGCGCGTGACGCGGCCTCGGCAGCGTCCGCCATCATTACGATGGCCGCGACCCTTGTCTGCGGCCTGGGGCCGGGATAGCGGTAGTTTCCCTGTAAGACCATATCGCCGGTCTGCTGTTCTATCGCCTTCTGGTAAAAATAGGTTATGAGGCTCGTCCCGTGATGCTGCTGTATGATATCCGTAACGAGCCTCGGCAGTTTATACTGTTTTGCCAGTTCTATGCCCTCTTTGACATGCGAGGTCAGTATCATGCTGCTCATGTGCGGCGTAAGTTTTTCGTGTTTGCTCACGGTGCTCGCCTGGTTCTCCACAAAATACTCGGGCATCTTTATCTTTCCTATGTCGTGATAATAGGCGGTAACACGCGCAAGGAGGGGGTTGGCCCCCACCGCCTCCGCAGCCGCCTCTGCTAAGTTGCCTACGATAACGCTGTGGTGATAGGTGCCGGGCGCGGTTATCATGAGATTGCGCATCAAAGGCTGATCGAGATCCAGCAGCTCGACGAGACTTATATCGGTCGTTATCCCGAACGTATACTCGATAACGGGCAGCACGAGGGAAACTATCGCCGCGACCATTAAGCCTGATACCGCCGCGAACAAAAAAGAGGCGGGGGCTGCATCGGAAAAAAGCGCTCCGGCAAGCAGGAGGATTATGCCTGAAGTAACCACATTAACCGCGCTGACATATAATCCACCTTTCAAGAGGGCGGATCTCTTCCTGCACCTCATAACGCCGAATGCCGCCGTAAGGCTTCCGATAAATGCATACACCGGATAAAACGGATTGTTAAGCCATATGCCGGTCAGCAGGCTTATAGCAAAGGAAAATATTATCGCCGTATGAAAATCGAATATGAGAGCTACGAGCATGGCGCCCATGGGTATGGGGATTCCGAATATGAACGAAATTCCGTCAGGAAAATCGAGTCCCCTGTTAAGGCCGGAAAGGATGTATGCGAAAAACCTTCCTGTCAGAAGGGTCCCTGTGACAAGTATGCCCAGAAGAAGGAGCATTTTATAATCCCCGAGATAGCCGGGTTTATATCTTCTTATGTCTTTGTAGAAGAGGAGTAAAATTATCGCCGCGACAAGAAAACTGACGATAAAATACCCCGCGCCCGCCCTTTCCTGAAGTATGAGGGCGGATACAAGGCCGAGGGCTACCAGTACGGCTATCTTGCGGATGTCGTTTTTATGCCCTTCATTGTATTCCCTGATCAGGTTTAAAAGATATTTGGCGCTGAAAACCTTTTGAATATTTTCAATGCCGCTCTTCTGTGTCCCGTTTTTCATATCTCTCATATGCCTTTACGACTTCCTGAACGAGCCTATGTCTTACCACATCCCGTTCCGAAAAGTATACTGTTTTTATATCCTCCACGTCCTTGAGTATCCGCATGGCCTCGACAAGCCCGGACGTCTTGCCGGACGGCAGGTCTATCTGCGTAATGTCGCCTGTTATCACCGTCTTTGAGCCGAAACCGAGCCTTGTCAGATACATCTTCATCTGCTCGGATGTCGTATTTTGCGCCTCGTCAAGGATTATAAATGAATCATTGAGCGTCCTGCCCCTCATAAACGCAAGAGGCGCTATCTCTATTATGCCGCGTTCTATCAATTTCGATGACTTGTCTACATCCATCATATCGAAGAGGGCGTCGTACAACGGCCTGAGATAAGGGCTCACCTTCTCCGCTATGTCGCCGGGCAAAAAACCGAGCTTTTCTCCGGCCTCTACAGCGGGCCTCACAAGCACGATCCTCGAAACCTGTTTGGTAAGGAATGAGTTTATGGCCATTGCCATTGCTAAATATGTTTTCCCTGTTCCGGCCGGTCCGATGCCGAAGACTATGTCGTAAGCGTTTATCGCGTCTATATAATGCTTCTGGTTTTCGGTTTTGGGGATTATAAACCTCTTTTTCGATGAGACCGGGATGCTCCCGTGAAAAAGGCCTTTTACGGAGATTTCTTTCCCTTCGGAAAGGGCCTTAACCGCGTAACCTATATCTTCCGGCTTGAGTATGTATCCGTTACGGTTAACCTCGCGTATCTCCTGAATTAATTTCTCGGCTCTTTCTGCGAAACCGTCTTCGCCTTGAATCAACAACCTGTTTCCCCTTACGGTAATGGCAACGCCGAAAGAGTTTTCTATGATTTTGAAGGTCTTATCGATCCCGCCGTGAAGAAACGGATACTCCTTTTCCTCATCAAGCTCTATCTCTATTATCTTCGTAAAAACCTCCAAATTTTTCGTTATAGCGTTTATCGCGTTATAAAATGAGCCTCTTGCAAAAGTATGCTTCCCCTCCCTTGATGGGAGGGGATTAAGGGGAGGGTGAGACAAAACTCATTGATAATTCTTATTTTTCCCCCTCACCCTAACCCTCTCCCACAAGGGGAGAGGGAATTTTTGAGACTTTTGCAAGAGCCTCAAATTATAGAATTTATCAAGTTAGTTTTTTACGCCATAACGCTACACGCTATAAACGCAATAAACGTTATTTAGTCGCTACAAAATTCTGTATGCTGGTCTTTTTTTGCATAGACACCGCCGCCGAACCAGCCTCTTTTTTGCTTTTAAACGCTCCGGCCCTCACCCTGAAGTAAGGGTCGCCTTCGCTCTTTTCGACAATATATGCCTTAATGCCCTTTGACTTTAAGGCGGCCTGCAACTGCTCCGCCCCCTCCCTGCTCGGGAACGCGCCGAATTGAACGGTATAAAGCTTTCCGGGAGAGGGTTTTGATATCTTCTGCGAACCTTTGTTTTTTATTGTCTTTTTAACCGACTTGCCGCTTTTAGCTTTAGCGTCCGCTTCTGCAGGCTGCGGCTTATCGGCGGTCTGTTCGCCGCTTGCCTGTTCGGTCTGCGCCGGTTCTTTTTCTTTAGGCGGCTCCGGAGGAAACACAGGAGGCTTATCCGCTTTCCGCTCCTTTGCGGTAGGAAGGTCCTTTGGAGCTTCCTTGCTTTTATCGGCATCCGTTAATAAAGGCTTCTGCGCTTTATTTTCCTGAGGGATTTCAGGAGGCATGATAGGAGGCGGTATTACAGGTTTATCAGCAGGCGCTGCATCCAGCGCCTTTTTTTCATCTGAAATCGCGGCCGCCTTTTCATTGGCAGTTCTATCGTCCTCTTTTCCCGATTGGAGAAAATCTCCGCCTTTATAGCCGAAGAAATATCCGAGTCCGAAACCGACGATGATAATGACAACGGCGCCTATCACCACCGTGTTTCGTCCGAGGAGCAAAATAGACGATCTTTCCGGGCCCCTGAGCCTCATAAAATGAGCATAGCATCCCCATAGGAAAAAAATCTATAACCCATAGCGATGGCCTCCTCGTAAGCCTTATTCAATTTTTTAAAACTGCACAGCGCGGACGTAAGCATCAGCGGCGTGGAGCGAGGCAGATGGAAATTGGTTATAAGGCCGTCGACCGCCTTAAACATATATCCGGGATGGATGAATATGTCCGTATATCCCTGAAGAATGCCGTTCAAACCGTTTAAACTGTTCGAGCCGTTCCTCTTACTACTGACCGCTGACCACTGACCACTAACCACTGTTTCTATCGCCCTCGTAGTTGTTGTGCCTACCGCCAAAAGCCTTCTGCCTGCCTCCTTAACTTTAGATATCCTGCTTTCGAGAGACGTTTTTATTTCAAAATATTCCCGGTCCATTCGATGCCCGCTTAAAAACTCGGCTTTAACCGATTTAAATGTGCCTATACCTACATGAAGCGTCAGGGTTTCGACAAAGACGCCCTTATCTCTTATTTTACCTAAAAGTTCTTCCGTAAAATGCAGCCCAGCAGTTGGAGCGGCTATCGAGCCCTGATGTTCGGCATAGACCGTCTGGTATCTCTGCCTGT
>JACREW010000212.1 GCA_016212685.1 Nitrospirota bacterium | reverse complement strand
GGCAGTCGAAAAGGGGATGGATTCGGCAATGAAAGCAAAATTTACGGAGATACTGCTGCTGTCCTATCTTGCAAGGGGCGAGACGAAGGAAGCGGTGAAGGTATCGCTTGAGGCATTGAAGGAGTTTGGGATTGTGTTCCCGCAAAAGCCGGGGAAGGCGGATATATTAAAGTCGCTCGTGAGGCTCAAAATAAAACTTTTGAGGATTAAAATCGAAAACCTGCCTGATTTGCCGGTGATGAAGGATTCAAGATACCTTGCTGCAATGAGGATAATGTCTTCTGTGGCTTCTTCCGCATACCTCGCTTCACCTGAGCTGTTTGTGCTTATGGTTTTTAAACAGCTCGAGCTTTCGATAAAGCACGGGAATTCGCCTCAGTCTGCGTTTGCATATTGTTCTTACGGCATTGTCCTCTGCGGGCTTTTGGGGAATATCGAAACGGGGTATAAATTCGGAAAGGCGGCGCTGAGGCTTCTTGAAAAATTCGAAGGCGCCGAATACAGGGGGAGGACAATCGTTGTGGCAAACCTCTTTACCCTCCACTGGAAAGAGAGGCTTGCAAAAGTGGAAAAGGAATTTGATGCGGCATACGGGGTATCGCTCGAGGCAGGGGATACCGAATATGCCGCATGGGCTCTTTTGTGCAGGGATTTTTACGCCTTCTTTTCCGGGAAAATATTGAGCCGCTTGAAGGCGGATATGGAAAAATCGGTCGAGAAGATAAGATACGAGCTGAAAATGGAAAAGCAATACTATTCGGCCCACTCTTTCCTTGCGCTTGTGGATTCGCTTAATCCTGGCGAGCAGAGGGAAGAGAGGGAAAACCTGCAGGAAAAAGAAGAACGGCACAGGGAAAGGTTTGAAAAAGAAAATGATAAAAACAGCCTTTACTATGTTTATTCCAACAGCATGTTAAAAAATCTTTTTTTCGGGAATTACAGGAAGGCGTATAGAGAATCGCTTAAAGCTGAAAAATATATCGAGAGCGTGGTTTCGACGGTAAATTATCCGGAATTTTATTTTTACAGCGGGATTTCTTTGTTCCTCGGAAATGACTCTTTCACGAAAGAGATGAAGAAATCCGCCGCAAAAAAGATAAAAAGCCTCAAAAAATGGGGAGGCTTTTCGCCCGATGACCATTTATACAAATACAGGCTTCTCGAGATATTGAGAAGCCTGTATTTTACGGCGGGCTCCGAAAAAACTCCGGGATTTGACGATGTTATCTCAAATGCGTTAAAAAACGGATTTATACAGGATGCAGCGCTTGCAAGCGAAGTCGCCGCAATAATTTTTAAAAGAAAAAGGCATGATAACATCCATAAGGCATATATGTATGATGCGTATGCGCTCTATAATAAATGGGGGGCTGAGGCAAAATGCTCGAAACTTATGGAAGCCAATCCTTTTATTGCAGGAAAGGGCTCTTTTACAACTTCCACTATGGGGAGCCATAGGTATGGAGTGGACGGAATGGTTGATTCGGCGAGTCTCATCAAAATAGCCCGGATATTTTCAAGCGAAGTCAGATATGACAGGCTTATAGAAAAGATGGTGGATGTTTTAATGGAAAATGCCGGAGCGGAAAAAGGCTTTTTTATCGCCAAAAGCGGGGACAAATTTTCTGTGGAAGCGGCATTTGATATTAACAAAAAAGATGCCGCAAAACATAAAAAGGAATATAAGGAATATGAAGGAATGTTTTCTAAATCAATAATAAATTATGTGGCAAGAACCGGGGAAAATATAGTGCTGAACGACGCTGCAGAAGACGGTGTGCCGTTTATAGACGAATATTTGCAGGAGAAAAACCCTAAATCCGTATTATCTCTCCCCGTTGTCTCGCAAAACAAGATAGTGGGTGTCCTTTATTTTGAAAACAACCTTGTGGCAGGGGCATTTACAAGGCAGAGGCTCGATATATTGAAAGTAATAGCATCGCAGGCCGCAATTGCCATAGAAAATATAAGGATGTATGCCAATCTCGAAGAAAAGGTAAATGAAAGGACTCTTGATCTGAAAAAAACCAATGAGGAGCTGGAGCGGCAGAAGAAAGAGGCAGAACATGCAAAAACTGTTGCAGATGAAGCCACAAGGGCAAAATCCGAATTCCTTGCAAGCATGAGCCATGAGATAAGGACTCCTATGAATGCAATCATAGGCATGGCAGATTTGTTGTGGGATACCGAACTGGCTTCAGAGCAGAGGCAGTATGTTCAGGTGTTCAGGTCCGCAGGGGAGAATCTCTTAAACCTTATTAACGATATACTTGACCTCTCAAAGGTCGAGGCAGGGCAATTGACCCTCGAGACAATTGAATTCGACCTTAACGAAGTCATCGAGAAGCTGTGCGAGATTATAGCAATAAGGGCGCATGCAAAGGGCATCGAGCTTGCGTATCGTATTATGCCCGATGTCCCGACATATCTGATTGGAGATCCCCTTCGCCTCCGCCAGATTTTAGTGAATCTGATAGGAAATGCCATTAAGTTTACGGAGAAAGGGGAGGTGGTGGTAACAGTTAAGAGTGAAGAGTTAAGAGTTAAGAATGAAGAAATTCCTTCAACTCATCACTCATCACTCATCACTCTTAACTTTTCTGTTAAGGATACCGGTATTGGCATCCCCGCCGATAAACTGAATACTGTATTTGAAAAATTCACGCAGGTTGATTCATCAACTACCAGAAAATACGGTGGGACAGGGCTTGGACTTACCATCTCAAAACGGCTTGTGGATATGATGGGGGGACATATCCGGGTTGAAAGCAAACAGGGAGAGGGGAGCACATTTTATTTTACTGCTAAATTAGGTATTCAAAGTAGTGCGAAGCTTCAGCTTCGCTTATCCGAAGTTGATATGAGGGGATTAAAGATCCTTGTCGTAGATGACAATGCAACAAATCGGATAATCTTGAGGGAGATGCTCTCCGAATGGGGTGTGCTTGTAACCGAGGCGGTGGATGGAGAGCAAGGGATTTCAGAACTTATCCGTGCAAGGGATGCAGGAGAGCCGTATCGGCTTGCCCTGCTCGACTGCCGTATGCCAGGGATGGACGGCTTTCAGATGGCGGAATTTATGAAAAGTGACCCGACCCTTGCAGGTATGGCTGTTATGATGCTCACCTCCGATAACAGGGATGGACATACAAAGAGGGCAAAGGAGCTTGGGATGGCAAAATACATGGTGAAACCCGTTAAGAAAGCGGAATTAAGGGCTGCAATATCTGCGGCGATTGGCGAAAAAAAGACTCCTTCTCAATCTGTAGGGCAGGCGTCCCGTGTAGGACAGGCGTCCCGCCTGTCTGACAGCCGAGACGGCTGTCCTACCGTTGAAGATCTTCGTCCCCTCAATATCCTCCTTGTCGAAGATTCAAAAGATAACCGTCTGCT
>JACREW010000204.1 GCA_016212685.1 Nitrospirota bacterium | reverse complement strand
TCTCACATACCGGAAACCGCGTATGCATATCAAGATGCGCTTTAATCAAGGCATCGGAAAGGCTATCGGTTACCGGAATCATGGAGACATAATCAATATCCAACATGATATCGGTTACCCTCCTCTGCGATAACTGGGCCGCGGAAAGAACAATCTTCTCCTCCTGAGCTCCGATTAGCCGGGAGGTCCGAGCTAGTGCGGCTGCGGCATTCAGTTAGTGCAGACTTTGCTTGTCATGAGAGTCGGTTAATTCTCCTGTTTTCTTTTTTCTGCCAAAGCTCATAACCTTCTTTACTATCGTTTCGAAAAAAGAAACAATCGGATCGGCAACCCGGGCAATCAGCTTCATTATTGGCGATAGCGTAAGGCAAGCCGACTCCCGGTTATCCAAAGCGAACATTTTAGGTACAAGCTCCGCGAAAATTATTGTGAACGCGCTTAAAGGAATGACAAGACAAAGAAGAGACAGTATCTCGGCATAAAAAGAAGAAACCCCCATCTTCGTAAAAAATGGTGTAAATGACTCTTGGGCCCCGGCTCCGCCCACCGCCGCGGCAATTGCCCCTGCCAAAGTTATGCCAAGCTGTACTACCGCGAGACTTGCTTCCATTCTGTCTTTCATATACGCCGCTTCTTCCGCGCCATGTTTCTTCTGCTGGCAAAGCGTCAAAAGTCGTGCTCTTGAAATTGAAGCCAGAGCCATCTCATAAGCGGCAAAGACCGCGTTAACGAACAACATTAATCCAATAATAAGTATTTCGTAACCAAAACTCATGATTCTCCGCTCTCTTTCATCCATCTTTCTCGGTCTTTCTCGATAAGATCCCGGATGATAGATACAATAGATGCACTTTTATTTTGTTTCTGCAGCCCAAGAACCTTTTCCTTGAGGAAAAAATATTGATCTTGCGTAAGCTCGATGGTAGTTTTCTTTATTCGTTTATTGGCAGGCATGCGCTACTCCTTAATCGTTATACCGTATCTCCATAATTATGGATTATACCACGAGGCATTGCCTATTAAAACAAAAACCCTCCGCCAGCCATAACTCGACCAACGAAGGTTCTGTTTTTTTAAAGTTCGGATTCCCTCTTCAACTTAGTTTTTCAGGATGATGCCTGACTACCTCTGCCTGAACCATGTATATAACGTCTTCAGCGATATTCGTAGCGTGATCACATATACGCTCAAGGAATCGAGCTATTAGGAGAAGCTGAACGGCCCGCGGGGCCGTAGAGGCATCTTTGGCCATGTAGTCTTCGATCAGTTCTTTCGTTATTAAATTGCGCAGATTATCGGCTTCGCCATCGGACAATATGGCCTCTTTGGCCAGCTCAACATCGCCTTTCACAAATGAATCGACAGCCATTTTTACCATACTTTGCGCAATAACCGTCAATTTTGGAATATCAACTAAAGGCTTTAATAGCGGCTTATCTACGATTTCGAGAACCCGTTGCGCAATATCAACGGCAATATCAGCGATCCTCTCAAGCTCCGAGTTTAATTTCATGCCGACTGTAATAAATCGTAAGTCTTTTGCGAGCGGCTGGTGACGGGCAATCAAGTCAACACATTTTTCATCAATGACAAGCTCAAGCCGATCTATCTTTGTATCGTTTTCTATAATGCTCTTCGCCAGTTCCCTATCTCGATTCTTTAAGGATTCTATAGAATTATGGATAGCATCCTGAGCAAAAACGCCCATTTTCAAGATGTCTTGTTTTAGATCTCTTAATTCATCATCAAAGTGTCTTTTCATTTATTTATCTCCCTCTTTCGTTATGAGTAGTAGATTCTGCTAATCTTTTAACGCGGTCTTTGATTTGATCTCGAACGATCCTGAAAAAATCGATATCTTTACCTTTCGGATCATCTATCTTCCATTCTATGTGTTCTTTAGCTGGAACAAAGGGGCATACATCACCGCACCCTAACGTGATAACCATGTCAAATTCTTTAACGCTAAGGTCATTAAAGCCCTTGGATTTCTGTGATGATATATCGATACCTGCCTCTTTCATAACTTCTACTGCCATATGATCGACTTTGCCGGATGGCTTTGAACCAGCGCTATATGACTCGAATATACCCCCACCAAAAAGTCTGACGAATCCTTCCGCCATCTGGCTTCTACATGAGTTTTCTACACACACAAACAGCACTTTCTTCATATGCTATTGGCCTCTTGTTTACTTCGTAGATCAAAATGTATTTTTCTCGGAAGCTCTTTTCTCACACGAAGCATCGCTTCCTGGGCCGGAAGATTTCCATCCATCGGGATGGCCCGGACTTTTATGTAATCATCCTTGTCTAATATTCCCGTGAAGCGATAGACAAAAGGCGTTGTACCTATTATTTTCCCAGCCCACTGAATTTTCGCCTGGCCTGGCCCGGCCGTAATCTCTATCTCGTATTCATTGTACTCGTATGACTGACCATTATACCAATAATTATTCGGCTGAACCGGATTTAGCTCAAAGGAGCCTACGGTACTAAACCTCTCATCATTCTGGATATTTCGCACAGTCTCGCAGGATGATAAGATTAGACACATAGCTATAAGCAAAATCACTCTCATCATCCGAACCTCCCTGTTATATAGTCTTCAGTTATTTTTTTGCTGGGCTTTGTGAACATGATGCTCGTAATATTATACTCTATGAGTTCGCCCAACATAAAAAACGCTGTGAAGTCAGAGATTCTGGCCGCCTGCTGCATATTATGGGTTACGATAATTATAGTATATTTCTTTTTAAGCTGCTGTATCAATTCTTCAATCTTCAGTGTTGCGGTAGGATCTAACGCGGAAGCAGGCTCGTCCATAAGAATTATCTCCGGCTCAACCGCCAATGCTCTCGCTATACAAAGACGCTGCTGCTGCCCGCCAGAAAGCTCAAAAGCATTCTTATTCAACCTATCCTTAACCTCATCCCATATTGCCGCGTCTTTCAGGCTCTTCTCCACCCGTTCTTGTATATAATATTTATCTTTTACTCCGTTTATCCTTAACCCATACGCTACATTATCAAAAATAGTCTTTGGGAAAGGGTTTGATTTTTGGAAAACCATCCCGACCTTGCGCCTTATCTCTACAACATCGATATCCTCGTCATAAATATTTTTGCCGTCTATTATCATGTGGCCCTCTGCTTTAGAACCAAGTATAGTGTCATTCATACGGTTTATGCTACGTAAAAACGTTGATTTACCACATCCTGATGGGCCGATAATACCGGTTACTTTGTTTGTGGCAATATCCATCGACACGTTCTTTAACACATGCGCTTTACCATAGTAAAAATTAAAATCTCCGGCTCTTATCTTTATATCATCCATTATATTACTCCATCTTAATCTTTCTTAAACGGTACCGCACTATTACGGCACACAGATTCATTATAAACACGAGTGCAATAAGCACTAAGGCCGTACCGTACGCAATAGGCCTCACCTTGGACACAGCGTGGTGCTGAGTTGACATTATATAAAGATGATATGGCAGAGCCATAAATTGACTGGACAAAGACTTCGGCAAAAACGGTAGGAAGAAAGCCGCACCTGTAAAAAGAATAGGTGCTGTCTCTCCAGCTGCCCGGGACAAGCCGAGAATCGTGCCTGTAAGCATGCCTGGAATTGCATATGGCAGTACGTTTGTCTTAATCGCCTGCCATTTAGTCGCTCCCAGGGCGAGAGCCCCTTCTCTATATGAATTTGGCACATTTTTTAACGCTTCTTCACTTGCCGTAATCGTCCATGGCAGAGTCATAAGTCCAAGAGTAAATCCTGCCGATAGAATACAGGTTCCAAGATTCATCATCTGGACAAACAATATCACGCCAAATAACCCGTATACTATTGAAGGCACGCCCGATAAATTACGTATCGACATGCGAATCAGCCGAGTAATTTTATTATCTCTGGCGTATTCATTCAAATAGATAGCGCACCCCATCCCTAAAGGAATGGATAATAACGCCGTTATAACGGTTACTAAAAAAGTGCCTACTATGGCAGGCAATATACCGCCTTCTGTCATTCCATTCTTGGGCATAGCTGTCAGGAACTTCCAGCTTATCACCCCGATGCCCTTACTTGTTATATCGTATAAAATAATTATTAAGATGAAGATAACAATGCCTACGCATAGTCTCAGGATATTAAACCCAAAAATCTCTTTAAATTTTCTGGCCTTCATTTCAAGACCCTCTGGTACTTATGCAACACGATGTCGGAAATCATATTTACGATGAAAGTTATGATAAATAATACAAGGCCTATGCCGAAAAGCGCATAATAGTGAGTTGTATTATAAGGCACTTCACCCAATTCGATGGCTATAGTCGCGGTCATTGTCTGTACGGACTGCAAAAAACTTGTCGGCATCGCGATAGCACAGCCTGTAGCCATTAAAACCGTCATAGTCTCGCCTATGGCCCTGCCCATACCCAGCATGCTCGCTGCGATTATCCCTGATAACGCTGCCGGTATTTTTACCCTGACCAGAGTCTGCCAGTGTGTGGCTCCCAGCGCAAGCGATGCCTCTTGAAACGATTTAGGAACGCTATTCAGGGCATCTTCTGATAAGCTTATAATAGTGGGTAACGCCATAACGGCAAGAAGAATTGATCCATTAAGTGCATTCAGGCCGTTTGGAATATGGAATATCTTAGCGATAACCGGTCCTACCAATACTATTCCAAGAAAACCGATGACCACAGAAGGTATACCTGCCAATATCTCTATTATGGGCTTTGCTATCTCCCTGACGCGCTGGCTTGCTACATCCGATAAATATGCGGCTGCGCCTATGCCAAGCGGTATAGCGATAGCGAGAGCGCCGATAGACACCATCAGCGTGCTTACAAGCATAGATCCTATTCCATATGAGGGCGTTACGAATGTAGCGGTAGGGTTCCAATTTGCCTTAAATAGAAATTCGCTAAAACGTATTTCTTTAAAGGCTGGCAGGGATTTTGTTACCAGTAGAACAAATATGCCTACGAGAACTATTATTACCAGCAGGCCGTTAAGAAAGAATAGGCCATGGATAAACTTTTCCTTAAAATTATTATGTTTAGCCATGGCTTATCCGTCCTTTCGTATACATCTATCCTATACCGTCATTTACGCCAAGATCCTTAGGCCTCATGGGGTCGTCTCTCACCGTCCCTGTTATGCCGAGAGTTTGGTCGTTATAAGCTTGATATTCGCCCGGTATCGCGAAGAAGCCTTCTTTCTCAACTATTGCCTGGCCTTCTTCACTCAATTCAAATATGATGAAGCTCCTGACAGGACCCTTTGGAGTTCCGTTCACATATTGGTTAAGCGGCCTGGTTATTGGATATTTGCCGTTCTTAACATCAATAGAATTCATCGGATCATAATAAGTTGCTCCCGGCTTGGTAGCCACTTTTAACACCTTGATGCCGGATGCTTCTTTAGCATAGCCTACTCCTACATAACCTATGCCCGAAACGTCTTGGTTTAGGGCCTCCGCTATCTGCGCGTTGCCATTCATGCTCTTAAGGTTCGGAGAGTACTCCCCTAGCATGACATTTTCTTTCATAAAATCGTAGGTACCGGAATTTGACTGCCTGCCATAAAGGGTAATGGGCAAATCATTTCCGCCTACTTCACTCCAATTCTTTATCTCGCCTCTATAGATCTTGCCGATCTGATCGACCGTGAGCTTATCAACCGGATTTTGCGCGCTTACTATAATACTAAGAGCGTCTATCGCCACTACTACTCTTTTTGGATCTACCCCTCTTTTATTGGCGTCTTCAACCTCGCTCGATTTGATCTGCCGCGACGCATTCGCTATATCACATCTCTTGTTTATTAAACCCGCTATCCCTGTGCCTGAGCCGCCTCCGGTAACAGCTATGGCAGTGCCTGGTTTTTTTGCCATGTAAATCTCGGACAGTTTCTGCACCATGTTGATGAGGGTGTCAGAACCTTTTATCTGCACCATGTCTTCGGCCAAACACACATCACCGCATAAGACTAGCGCGACAATTATGGTAAGGAACCCAATGAATCTATTCATTTTCTCCTCCTTCTGGTTTAAAGAATACTACGTTAAAGCATATTTTACGTGACGGAAATGTAAAATCTTTGTGAACTTTAGAACTTTGTTACTATATCAAACTGCAGCTCATTCCAAGGCTCCGTATTACCCCACGTCTTTATAGGCTCCATCCAGTAGTATTCGATGTTCAGCGTGGTGTTCTTAAAGAGCTGATACTCGGCTGCCAGGTTGATACCCTTGCCGTTTGTGCCGCCTTCTCTGGGCATACCGTTCGTATTCGCGCTGGTGGCAGCAGTGTTATAAGTACCGAAGCCGTAGAAGTCGGAATCCGGAGTGAAGTCCGTGACGGCATCTCGCTCTATGTAGCGCCATTCAGCCCTGACTTTCCAGTCGCCCGGGACTTTCAATTTCTTCTTACCTATATATCCTCCAACCAAACATCCGTTATTTTCGGTAGAGCACCCCATGTTGTGTACTAAGTCTGTATAGAAGCCGTGCGGAAACTCGATACCGAATATCTTTGAGTTGTCCACATTAAGCAGCACATCGAACAAATAGTAGTTGAACCTGTCGGTATTCGTAGGATTGTCAAGCCCGGCACCGTTCCACCAGCGTGAATTTGTGAGCGCCGATCCTGTGGGAGCCTTGTTTTTCAAGTGCGTAAAATCCCACATACTGGCTGCTATATTAACTATAGTATCAAGAGGTCCAAACGGAGCGGTCTTACCTCCTAACTGATAACCAAAGAGCAACGGATCAGCGCTAATGTTTGCGCCCTCATTTACC
>JACREW010000206.1 GCA_016212685.1 Nitrospirota bacterium | reverse complement strand
TGCTTAAAAGGCTTTTTCTGCCCCTAAAACTTACCAGAATATCCATGTCGCTGTCCGGTCTTACATCGCCTCTGGCATAAGAACCGAATATGGCTATTCTTTGAGCGTCATATTTTTGAAGCGTAGAGATTAATTTTTTTTCTATTTCCACAGAACTCATGACCAAACCTCTTTTTTATTTTAGTATATCACAGATATGCCGTGGGAATTAATAGGCTGCACAAGCGATATTTTGATAACAGCCCATGTTTTGTGTTACTTTGTCTTACGAGGAGGTGCTGAATGTGTAATCGAGTGCAAATTTTTAAATACAAAAGCCCGATCGGCATTATTTATTGCGTGTTTGACGGTCATTATTTGATAGAGGTTTCTATAGGCGAAAAGCCGCTTTATATTAATGAGCTTTCTGAAAATATCTCTTTGATGAAAGGCTCATTTGAAAATGAACTCGATGCCTATTTCAAAGGCGATTTGAAAGAGTTTAATCAAGAGATAAAGTTTATTTCCGGAACCGCCTTCGAGCATAAGGTTTGGCTTGCATTAAGAGAAATTCCATTTGGCGAGACGAGGTCTTATAAACGGATTGCGGGAAAGATCGGTTCTCCTAAGGCTGTCAGGGCTGTGGGGCAGGCGTTGAAAAAAAATCCATTGCCTATAATTTTGCCCTGCCACAGGGTCATCTCTTCGGACGGCTCTATCGGCGGATTCTCATGCGGCGTAAAGATAAAAAGATTGCTGCTGAAACATGAAAGGGTAAGAATTTGAAAATATTTTTGCTCGACATGTCTTTCGGATTAGGATACCCTTAAAGTAAGGAGGGCGCAATGAAGCATGTCCATAAATACGAAACAATTTCTCATCACGGCATTATATCGGAATTAATGGATCTCGGAATCAAGGCTGCTGAAATCAGGAAATGCAAAAAATGTCAGCACGAAATGACGTTTGTGCTGACGCCGAAGGGAGAGTGGGTTCCCCTTTTCGACGATAGGGAAGCCGATGATCAGGACATTCTGATGGCATAGCGGCAGGAAAAATAGAGAGATAGACAGGAGAGATTCCCTAAACCGAATCCATGCATACTTCCGGTTAGCTGAGAAGTTCCTGTGCCTTTAATGCGTCTATATTTTTAATCGCAAGAGCGGCGGCCTTGTGATCCGATAGAATAAGGCTTCCGATATTTTGCGCCGTTTCGATGCTTATCGCGCTTAAGGTAACTTTGTCATCGGCGTTAATGTCCTGTTTTGAAGTGGCTCCTTTTTTCGCTGCCTTGCCGGTATTGTCTGCCTGCTCCGATTTTTTAGCGCCTGCCTGGTTTGTCTTGCCCTGACCGTTGTTTATCGAGTTTATATCCATCGCATGCCTCCTTGCATCTATTTATATTTAAACACAAATCGCATAAAAATAAAAGTTTATTGGGTTATTGTGTTAACTCAACAAACTCAATGAACCCTTTTATCTTATATACGCTTCTGTCACGTACCGCCTCATCATCCTGTGGGAGTTGAAATAATATGCGTTTTTGCCTATGGCGTTCTGCATTATTCTGAACCACGTATGTTTGTCGTTATAAAACGTCGGAATGATGGTGGTTTCCAGTTTGTAATAAAGATCATCCGCATCCCTTGCGGGATCCGCAGGAATATCGGGAGATGGCCCGATTGCCCAGCCGGTATAGCCTTCGATATGCCCCTCTATCCACCATCCGTCGAGCACGCTGAAATTAGGAACGCCGTTGTGCGTGGCCTTCATGCCGCTCGTGCCTGACGCCTCGAGTGGCCTTAATGGGGTGTTGAGCCACACATCGACGCCTGACACGAGTTTTAACGCGAGTTCCATGTTATAATTTTTCAGGAAGGCTATTTTGATTTTTTCTTTTAACCTGTCCTTGATCTCGAATATGTGCTGAATCAGACGTTTTCCGTCTTCGTCTCTCGGATGCGCCTTGCCCGCGTATACGATCTGGAGTCTCCCCTCGCCCATGCGGATTAGACGGTCTACATCCGTGAAAAGGAGATCTGCCCTTTTGTATGCCGTTGCCCTCCGCGCAAAACCGATAGTGAGGGTGTCGTAATTCATGCCTGCCTGCGTCTCCCTGTTGACGTAATCGATGAGGTGCTTCTTTGCCTCCATATGGGCTTCCCATAATTCGTCATCCGGGATGCGGCCAATACGGACAAATATTTCAGGCTCGTTCGCCCATCCCGGAAGATACTTGTCATAGAGCCTTCTCATGGGCTCACATGTCCATGTGAAGGAATGGACGCCGTTTGTTATTGCATGTATCGCATAACCCGGGAACATGACCTTCGACACCTCTCCGTGCTTTTTGGCTACGCCGTTTATGTAATTGCTGAGATTCAAGGCCAGCATGGTCATATTGAGATTCTCGTGTCCTGCGAATTCCTTTAATACGTCCATAGGGACGCTGTCGGACAATATCCTCTGTACAAGGTCGTACGGGAATTTGTCATGCCCGGCGGCAACCGGAGTATGGGTTGTAAAGACGCAGAGGCCTCGCACCTTCTCGGCATCCCATACGAGTCTTTCATCCCATACTTCTTCGATATCCCG
>JACREW010000200.1 GCA_016212685.1 Nitrospirota bacterium | reverse complement strand
CCTTTTTGACAAGATCCATATAAGGCCTCCTCTGCCTCTTCTCTATTTTCCTTTTATAGTATCAAAACAAAAACCGAGCCGTTCTGCCCCGGTATCCTAATCTTAAAGAATATTACTTTGAATATAATTCAACGATAAGCTGTTCCTGAACAGGGAGTTGCATCTCGTCTCGTGTCGGGATCCTTACAAACTTCCCTTTCAAGCCCTGCGCATCTATCTCTATCCACCCCGGAAATCCTCTGTGTTCGGCTATGGAGAGGCTTTCGGATACGGCCTGAAGACCTTTGCTGGCCTCCTTTACCTCAACCGTATCACCGGGCCTGAGGATATGGGAAGGAATATCGGACGACCTTCCGTTTACAAGGAAATGTCCGTGTTTGACGAGTTGCCGGGCTTCCCTTCTGTTGGCTGCAAATCCCATTCTATAAACGACATTGTCGAGTCTTCTTTCGAGCAGTTGGAGCAGCAATTCGCCTGTTATGCCTTTCATCATGGATGCCTTTTTGAAGTATATCCTGAACTGGTTTTCCATGACGCCGTATATCCTTCTGACCTTTTGCTTAGCCCTCAACTGAATTCCATAATCGGAGAGCTTGCCTCTGCCCTGACCATGCTGGCCGGGCGCATACTTTCTCCGTTCAATGCCGCACTTCTCAGTATAGCACCTTGTGCCTTTCAAGAAGAGCTTCTCGCCTTCTCTCCTGCACAGCCTGCACAACGCGCCTGTATATCGTGCCATTACACCCTCCTCCTTTTCGGCGGCCTGCAGCCGTTATGCGGCACAGGCGTAACGTCCTTGATCAATGTTATCTCAAGACCTGCCGCCTGAAGGGCGCGTATCGCGGTCTCCCTGCCGGCTCCGGGACCCTTGACATAAACGTCCACATGCTTTAGTCCCATTTCCATAGCTTTTTTAGCCGCTGTTTCCGAGGCTATCTGAGCTGCAAAAGGGGTGCCCTTTCTCGACCCCTTGAAGCCGAGGCTCCCGGCGCTCGACCATGCTACAACATTGCCGGTCTGGTCGGTTATGGAGATTATGGTGTTGTTAAATGTTGTCTGTATATGTGCGGCTCCGCTCGCTATATTTTTCTTTATCTTTTTCCCTGTTCTCTTTTTCTGGGCCATGGAAACTAATCCTCCTCTTTACTTTTTCTTAACGACGAGCTTACGGGGGCCTTTCCGCGTCCTCGCATTTGTCTTTGTCCTCTGTCCTCTTGCCGGCAAATGGGCCTGATGCCTGCCTCCCCTGTAGCATCCGATGTCATGAAGCCTCTTTATGTTCATCGATATCTCGCGCCTGAGGTCGCCTTCAACACTGTAATCACGCTCTATAAGCGCTCTTATCCTTACGATGTCCTCGTCGGTGAGATCTTTCACCCGCGTATCGGGATTTACCTTCGTTTCCTCAAGTATCCTGTTAGATAAAGACCGTCCTACACCGAATATTCGCGTCAGCCCTATCTCGACTCGTTCGTTCTTCGGCAGGTCAACTCCAGCTATTCTCGCCATTTCCTTACTCCTTACTTTTCAATCTGAAATTTCAAATCAAATGAAATTATCTTATCATCCCTGTCTCTGCTTGTGTCTCGGATTTTCGCAGAGAATCCTTACTACGCCTTTCCTTTTTACAATTTTACATTTAGAACATATCGGCTTAACCGACGGCCTTACTTTCATATTTCATCCTCCATCTTCCTGCTCCCTACTTGAACCTATAAGTGATCCGTCCCTTTGTAAGGTCGTAGGGCGATACCTCAACCGTAACTTTGTCTCCGGGCAGTATCTTTATGAAATGCATTCTCATCTTACCCGATACATAAGCAAGAATTATCTGACCGTTCTCGAGTTGAACCCTGAACATCGCATTCGGCAATGTCTCCACAATGGTTCCCTGAAGTTCTATATTTTCTTCTTTACTCATTCCTTAAGCCTAAAATTATACACGCCTTATCAGATTTTAGTCAAGATTTCCACGCCGTTTCCGGTAATAACAACCGTATGCTCGTAATGCGCGGATAAACTGCCGTCTGCCGTAACCGCGGTCCAGCCGTCATCGAGTATCCTGACGTCAGGTCCGCCTGCATTGACCATCGGTTCAATTGCCATCGTCATGCCGGCCTTCAGCCGCGACCCCTGTCCCGGTTTCCCGAAGTTCGGCACCTGCGGCTCCTCGTGAAGCGACCTCCCTATGCCGTGTCCTACAAACGCCCTTACAACGGAAAACCCGTTCGACTCCACATGCTCCTGTATCGCGTATGATATATCGGAAACCCTGTTTCCGACTACCGCCTTTTCCATACCCGCATAAAACGCGTTTTCTGTCGTCTTAATGAGCCTCGATGCCTCATCGCTTATATCACCCACCGGAAGCGTTATCGCTGCATCGCCGTAAAAGCCGTCGAGCACTACGCCGAGGTCTATGCTGACAATATCGCCGTTGCGCAGCTTGACCGCCCGCGAGGGGATGCCGTGCACTACCTGATCGTTTACAGATACGCATACGCTCGCAGGATAGCCCCTGTATCCCTTAAAGGCGGGCAGCGCCTTTTTCCTTCGTATCTCGCTGTCTGCGAAGCTTTCCATATCGGCGGTCGATACGTCCGCGCCGACAAACGTTTTCAGTTTTTCTATAATCTCCGCTACCATGCGGCATGCCGCCGCGATCTTCTTTATTTCAGCCTGAGACTTAATTATTATCACACTGCGGCTTTAACCCCTTCTGCCCTTTAACCTGCCTTTTTTGAGGAAGCCCTCGTATGACCTGGTCACCATATGGGACTCGATCTGTGAGACCGTATCGAGGGCGACGCCGACGGCTATCAGAAGAGATGTGCCTCCAAAATAAAAAGGCACATTGAACTTTTTGATCAGAAGCTCAGGCATAATACATACCACGGAAAGATATACGGCGCCCACAAACGTAAGCCTGGTAAGAACCCTGTAAATATATTCCGAGGTCTTCTGTCCCGGCCTGATCCCCGGAATAAATCCGCCGTGCTTTTGTAGATTTTCTGCTATGTCTACGGGATTAAATATTACGGCGGTATAAAAATAGCTGAAGAAAAATATCATTCCTACATACATAACCGTATACATGGCAGTGCCCGGAGATAATTGCTTCGCTATGCCCTGAACCCATGGGATGGCGATAAAGCCCGCGATCGTCGCGGGGAACATTATTATGGACGAAGCGAATATGGGAGGTATGACCCCCGAGGTATTGACCTTCAGGGGGAGATGGGTCGTCTGGCCTCCGAACATCTTTTTGCCGACAATCCTTCTTGCGTACTGTACCGGTATCTTCCTCTGGCCCCTTTCGATAAATATAATCCCGCCCACCACCAGAAACATCATGGCGACAAGAAAGAAAACAAAAAATATCGATAGTTCGCCTGCCCTCACCAGATTAAAGGTGCTGACAATGGCATTGGGGAACCTTGCGACTATTCCAGCGAAGATAATAAGAGATATGCCGTTTCCGATGCCGCGCTCGGTAATCTGCTCTCCGAGCCACATAAGAAAGGCTGTGCCCGATGTAAGGGTAATCATGGTGAGCAGCCTGAAAGACCATCCCGGATTCTGGATAAACTGTCCTCCCTGCATGCCCTCTATGCCTATTGCTATTCCAAGCGACTGAATGGCGGCAATGACAACCGTAGCGTATCTGGTATATCTCGTAATCTTCTTTCTGCCGGCATCGCCTTCCTTTGCGATCTTGCCGAGCGCCGGAATAACTACCGTGAGAAGCTGAAATATAATGGAAGCGCTTATATAAGGCATTATGCCGAGCGCGAAAATGGTGACCCTTGAGAGCGCGCCTCCGGAGAACATGTCGAAAAAACCCATGAGCGCTCCGCCCTTTTCGACCAAAAATTTGCTCAGCGCCTCGCCGTTGATTCCGGGTGTCGGGACGTGGGCTCCTATTCTATAAACGATAAGAAGGCTTAATGTAAAAAGAATCCGGATCTTGAGTTCCGGTATCCTGAATATATTCCTGATGCTTGCGAGGACTCCCAATGTTAAAGCACCTCGGCCTTGCCGCCTGCGGCATTTATTTTTGACAGCGCAGAAGCGCTGAAGGCATGCGCCTTTACAGTCAACGGCTTGCTGAGATCACCCACGCCGAGTATCTTTATCCCATCTTTTATGTCCTTTATAACCTTTTTTCCCAAAAGCGCTTCCGGAGTTATTAAATCAATGCCGAGCGCCGCAATATCCTTAATATTTAAAACGGCATACTCCTTTTTAAATGGTATGTTCTTAAATCCCCTCTTAGGCAGTCTCCTCTGCAGCGGGGTCTGCCCGCCTTCAAACGCAGGCCCTTTTGAACCTCCCGAACGGGCCTTCTGCCCCTTATGTCCTTTGGTCGCGGTCTTGCCGTGTCCTGATCCGGGGCCGCGTCCTATCCTCTTTACGCGCCTCGTGCTGCCCTTCTCCGGAGTCAAATCCTGTATCTTCATAGGTAATCCTAACCTCCTGTAATCTGCTTTCTTAATTCGTATCTTCGGCTGCCTGATCTTCTTCTGATTTGCCTCTCAGCCTGAAAACAACATCGGGGTTTTTCAGGTTTGTAAGGCCGTTCAGCGTAGCCTTAACGGCGTTAAAGGGATTATGACCGCCGAGGGATTTTGCGACTATATCGTGAATTCCGGCAACCTCAAAAACGGCCCTGACAGCTCCTCCGGCAATTAATCCCGTACCCTTCTTTGCAGGGTTCATGACTACGGAATTTGCGCCGTAACGGCCGATAATCTTGTGGGTTATGGTGCCTTCCTTTAACGGAAACTTCACAAGCCGTTTCTTTGCCTGCTCCACGGCCTTTCTTATGGCCTCCGGGACTTCGGTTGCTTTTCCTTTGCCGACGCCGACGATGCCGTTTTCATCGCCCACGACCACAAGGGCGCTGAAAGAAAATCTCCTTCCGCCTTTAACGACCTTGGCGACTCTATTTATGTACACAACCTTATCCTTTAAACTCCGCCCTTCAGCGTCTATCCTCTCAGTCTTCACCCTGCCTCCTACCTATAATTTGAAATTTCAGATTTGAAATTTGAAATTAAAACTCGAGTCCGCCTTCCCTTGCAGCATCGGCAAGGGCCTTAACGCAGCCGTGATATCTATATCCGCCTCTGTCGAACACCACACTTTTAATTCCGGCCTTTACTGCCTTTGATGCCAGTATCCCGCCTATCTTTTTCGCCGCCGCCGAATTTCCTTTATGACCCTTTTCCGTCTTAATATCTTTATCTACGGTCGAGGCGGCAACAATGGTGCGCCCTTTTGTATCGT
>JACREW010000208.1 GCA_016212685.1 Nitrospirota bacterium | reverse complement strand
GATTTGAAAGATTTCAGCACAAAGCGCGGATTCGCTTCAAGGACTTTATCGACGAAACTTTTAAACTACATTCTCTTATGTACGTCATCCGCATCGGCGGTATCTATTTATTAATTAAACATACAAAATCTTTGCTTTGCACAGAGAACAACACTTATAAAGGCGTTGAAGCGGATTTGTGCTTTGTGCTATGTCATTGTTAAAGGCTTTTGAAGTATGCCTTACATCTATATTGCGGATTATGGTATTACGATTTTACGGCGATGCATGTTACAATAAGGGCGGAGCGTTGAAAAAGGGCGGTTAGCTCAGTTGGGAGAGCGCCACGTTCGCAACGTGGAGGCCGTGGGTTCGACCCCCATACCGTCCACTTATTTCCCCCCCCTCACGATTAATTTCCTCGCCTCCTCTGCCGCAAAGAGCAATACCGCAAACGGTATCAGGACAAGCCACATCTGCGCTGCAATCGGAGAGGTTGCAAATATCGCATTTCCCCACGGGTGATAAACAATGAAAAGTTGCAAGGTTATTTCAAACGCTATGCCGACGAATAGCAGTTTGTTGGAGAAAAAGCCGATACTGAATACCGATTCCCTGAATGAACGGCACGCAAAGACATTGGCGATCTGTGTCACTATTATCGCCGTAAGACATGCGGTTGTCGCCTGCATGTAAAGAATATTGTTTGAGGGCAGCATCTCGCCCCATTTCCAATCTCCAGAGTTCAGGACATAGAAAAATCCGAACAAAGCCGCTGCCGCCTCTATAGGGCCTAAGAATAGATACGCCCGGCTCAGGAGTTTGAAGTTTAAAAGCCTCTCCTTAGGGTCTCTCGGAGGCTGTTTCATAAGGCCGGCTGTCGGTTTCTCGGCTCCGAGCGCAAGCGCAGGGAGCATATCGGTTCCGAGGTCAACCGCAAGTATCTGCATAATTGTAAGCGGCAGAGGTATCCTGAAAAGCGCATATGCAAGATAAGGAATGATTTCGGGGATGTTTGACGAAAATATATAGCTTATGAATTTCCTGATATTTTCATATACCGCCCTTCCTTCCTCGATAGCATTTACAATAGTCGCGAAGTTATCATCGAGCAAGATCATGTCAGCGGTCTCCTTCGCAACATCCGTTCCTGTAATGCCCATTGCAATGCCGATGTCGGCCTTTTTCAACGCTGGCGCATCATTAACGCCGTCGCCCGTAACCGCAACCCTTTCCCCTTCTTCTTTAAGAATTGATACGACACGCATCTTATGCTTGGGCGTCATCCTCGCAATGATTATTTCCGTCCCGGCAAGTTTCTTCCTGAATTCTCTGTCGCTCATTTTTATAAAATCGCGCCCTTCGATTACGGTCGGATTTTCTTTGACAAGACCTATCTCTCTTGCAATGGCAACTGCAGTCCTGCTTCCATCGCCCGTTATCATGATTATCCTGATCCCTGCTTCATGACATTTCTTTATTGCTTCAGGGACTTCGGGCCTCGGAGGGTCTTCGAGACCGATGAGGCCAACGAAGACCATGTTGGCTTCAAGTGACAGGTCTTTTAACCCCCCTCTTTCCCCCCTTAAATTAAGGGGGGATGAAAGGGGGGTTATCTCCCTATATGCAAATGAAAGAACCCTTAATCCTTTATCCATCAATAAATGATAGGCATTTATAATTTTCTCTTTCAGTTTTTCATCAATAGGCATCTTCTTGTCATTTATCAGGACATAATTGCACAGTGGCAACACGCTTTCGAGCGCGCCTTTTGTAAAGGAAAAGACACGGTGAATGGGTGAATGGGTGAATGGGTGAATGTCATCTTCGACTTTGCAAACAACCGTCATCCTTTTTCTCTCGGAGTCGAACGGGATTTCCGATATTCTCTCTGCCTTTAAATCCCCTATATTTTCTCTCGCATATCTGAGAAGCGCAGTTTCTGTCGGGTCTCCCTTGTATTGTCCTTCAATAAACTTCGCATTGTTGCAGAGAAAGGCAGTCTTCATCAAAAGATCGACGGCAGTTTGGTTGTCATCAAACGTCCATGCCTCTTTCGCTTCCATTCTGTTTTGCGTAAGGGTTCCTGTCTTATCCGTGCATATCACCGTTACAGAGCCGAGCGTCTCGACCGATGTCAATGTCTTTATCAACGCCTTTTTTTTAGCCATTCTCTGGCTTCCCATCGCGAGCGAAAGAGTAACGGTCGGAAGCAGGCCTTCAGGCACATTTGCCACGATGATTCCTACTGCAAAGATGAAATTTTCCCAGAAGCTCCTTCCGATGATCTGTCCTATGAAGAAAAAGATAACGCCCATCACTGCGGCTAAGAAGGCTATTATCCTCGTTGCCTTAACGATCTCTTTTTGCAGAGGGCTTAACCCCGCCTCCACAGCGCTCGTGAGATGGGCAATGCGGCCGAACTCTGTTCTCATGCCTGTGGCAAAGACCACAGCCTTTCCCGATCCGCTCATGACAGTGGTTCCTGCAAAGGCAATGTTTCTGCTCTCGATCAATTCGCCTGAGTATGGCTCGTGCTGAAGCGGGACAGGCTCGGATTCTCCGGTGAGAGGCGCATTGTTGACTGTGAGATAGGTTATCTCGATGAGCCTTGAGTCGGCAGGGACCTTGTCTCCTTCGGAAAGTATTATCACATCTCCCGGAACAACCTCCCTCGCAGGTATCTCTGTCTGTTTCCCTTCCCGTATCGTTTTTACATAAAAGGGCAGAAGGAGTTTCAGCTTTTCAATAGATTGCTCAGCCCTGTATTCCTGAATAAATGTGAATATCGCATTGATGAATATCACGCCGATTATCGCAAGTCCGAGAGTAAGCATTCCTTCGCCCGGATGAAGATATTCCGATAAAAGCGCGAGACCAGCGCCTATCCAGAGCAATACGGCGAGGAAATGAGTAAACTGTTTTAGGAATCTTACGGACAAAGGCGTTTTTTTTGCCTCTTTGATCTCGTTAGCGCCGAATTCGGAGAGGCGCTTTTTCGCTTCTTCTTCGCTCAAGCCGTTTTCGGAAGTTACGAGATTGCGGAAGACCTCTTCTTTTGTGAGATTATTTATTTTCATGTCTCGGCTTCAGTATTATCAGATCGCAGGGGGTCTCCCTTAAAACTTCTTCCACAGGATTGCCTTTGAGAATCGATGACACCATGCTCCTTTCGCTT
>JACREW010000202.1 GCA_016212685.1 Nitrospirota bacterium | reverse complement strand
TCTGAATACTTACCTGAGGAGGTTCGTGAATAAAGACTTCGTGAACAGCATACATGTCCAGGTCATAAACGACAAATCGATCGGCGAAGCAAAAATCGAAATAGAAAATATTTTAAGGAAAAGGCATAAGATCAAATCCGGCCAAAAGGATGATTTCACGGTTATAGACCTGAAGGACGTGATGGCATTGAAAGCTCAGGCGACCTCTATGATAACTGTTTTGGGCAGGATATCGGCAGCGATTTCATTTCTGATCGGAGGGCTCGGCATCCTTTCGATAATGATACTGATCGTCAATGAAAGGCGCGTTGAAATAGGTATCAGGCGCGCGATAGGATCGAGGAAAAGAGACATAATACTTCAGTTCCTGATGGAATCATCCTTTATATCCTTCGGCGGCGGGTTGGTAGGGGTAATCATAGGTTTTATAGCAAGCGCAGTTATCTTTATTACATCGGATATTCCATTCACGATTTCGCTGACCGGCCTTTTATTATCTTTTGCGGCGTCGGTAACGGTAGGCATATTGGCAGGCATATATCCCTCAAAGAAGGCTACTATGATTCAGCCGGTGGATATAATAAGGCAATAGGCTATAGGCAAAGGGCTATAGGAAACAGATTTTTATTATAAAAGGGTCCATAATCCTATGGCCTCTCGCCTATGGCCTATTGCCTGTTATCGTGAGATAACCTGAAAACAGTATCATAACGCCGCCGATTATGGTCTTATAATCCACTGTTTCGTTAAAAAACAGCGCGCCTAAGAAAATCGCGCAGACAGGTTCCAAATAGCCTAATATCGCTGTCCTGTTGGCGGTAACATCCCTCATTCCCCTGAAATAAAGAACAGGAGCTATGGTGGAGTGAACTACTCCCATTACGGCGAACGCCCACCATGCAGAGGTTAAAGAGTCGAGGAGCCGGGGAGTAGAAAAAACGAACGGCGCTAAGACTGCGGCAATTATGAGATTCTGAAAAAATGCCAGGATAAGCGGATTGAAGTCCTTTGCCAATATCCGTATCAGGATTATAAGCAAGGCATAGGCAAACCCTGAAAAAAGTCCTGCAAGGATGCCTCCTGTGCTTCTATCGCCGGCAACTGCAAGCCTGAAAAGTTCGCCTGCTGAAACGCCGAGCATAACCCATAAGCCTGCGGTAGCGACGGCGACGGCGAGCAATATCTTCATCGTCAAACGCTCCCTTAAAAAAACAGGCGCAAGAAAAGCGACTATGACGGGGGCGGTATAATGCGTCAATACAGCATTGGCAATGGATGTGTATTTATACGCATAAAAAAACGAAAAAGTATTAATAAGACTAACAAGCCCGAGGGCTAAAAAATGCGCAATGTTTTTCCCCTTCGGCATTTCTCTTCTGAATTCTCTTTTCGAAAGGACAGAACCGGCCAGCAATACGGATATAATGCAGGAAAAAAACATCAGCACGTGAACAGATACCCCTGAAAGCTTTATGACAATGCCTAGAGAACTCCAGAGGAAAATAGCAGTAAGTATATAAAGCATATTCGGTTCCCATGATAATTTTAATTGAAAATACAAGAAGAATATGAGTAAACTATATATGAAATCACAAAAAATAGCAAAACGCGCGCATAGATATAATTTATGGTCACAAAATATAGAGAAATAGACTACAAGCCCGGCATATCCGGGCAGGCAGACAAGCAGCCGGATAAGCCTAAAGACAAGCCTAAAGAGCAAAAGAATTCTTTACTTGAAGACCCTAAGGCTTTTAAGGAATATTCATTCCATAAAGAAGAGCATTACCTTATAGACAAAACCGTTCTTACGCATGAAAAAGAGATTTTTTTCAATATTTACACGCTGGAAAAGCTTAAATTCATACCTATTGTCGAGGCTGCAAAAAACCGGCCCGCTAAAATAGACAAGCAATTATTGGCTTCCTCAGGAGATTTCGTGATAAAGAAATCCGATATCCCGCTCTATCAGGATTACCTCCATTCTCTCGCAGAACTTTCCGATCCGTCAGAGGGAAGCAGGGTCAAGGCAATCATTGTAAGAGAAAACTCGAAACTGATAATGAAGGAACTGCTCGATCATCCGAGAAGCGGGGAAAAGATAAAAGAGTCGAAAATCATGGTGAACAATATGGTCGATTGCATACTGAAAAATAAAGACGCCCTTCACGATCTGCTCTCTCTAAGGAACTACGACTATTACACATATGCCCATTCTGTAAATGTAGCAGTCTTGTCCATCGGATTAGGCGCCGCAATCGACCTTAAAAGGGACGATGTCGAGAAACTCGGCACAGGCGCGCTGCTGCACGATATCGGCAAAAGCGTGATCTCTCCTGAGGTTTTGAACAAACAAGGAAAGCTCTCGGACACCGAATACACAATCATGAAAAACCACGTCATCGAAGGCGAAAAAATTCTTCGCACCCACAAAGAGGTGCCTGACGAATCATTCGATGCTGTTTTACAGCACCACGAAAAGCTCACCGGCAAAGGCTATCCGATGAAACTGTCGGGCAAGGAAATAAAACCATTCGGCAGAATAACGGCCATCTCAGACTGTTATGACGCCATGACAACACGTCGCCCATACAAGCCCGCATTCACGCCGTTCAATGCATTATCGATCATTGCAAAGGAGGCGAGCGATTATGACCCCGAACTTTTAAAGGTATTTATAAAAATGCTCGGCAAGATGCAGGAATGAACCTCTTTAACGAAGACCCTGAAATCCATCGGGACGCATCGGCGCCGCTGGCATACCGCATGTGCCCCGGAACAATCGAGAAATATGCAGGACAGGAGCATATACTCGGTGAAGGCAAGCTTCTCAGAAGGGCAATCGAGGCCGACAGGGTAACATCCCTTGTTTTGTATGGTCCTCCCGGCACGGGCAAAACAGCGCTGGCAAAAGTAATAGCGGCAAAGACGAACGCCCGCTTTGAATGGCTAAATGCAGCTACTGCAAGTCTCGACGACCTGAGAAAAATTATTCAGTCCGCGCGGATGAGAAGAGCAAAAGGCGTCCGCACTATCTTATTCCTGGATGAAATACATAGGTTCAACAAGCTTCAGCAGGACGCCCTTCTGCCTGATGTCGAAGAAGGCAATATAACGCTCATAGCGGCGACTGTGGAGAACCCGTTCTTTTATGTGAACTCAGCCCTGCTTTCGAGGAGCCAGGTGTTCGAGCTAAAGCCGCTCTCCGTGGAAAACATTTTGAAAATATTGAAAGATGCGCTTTCTGACAAAGAGCGCGGCCTCGGCAATTTAAACATAACCGCGGATGATGCCGCATTAAAACACATTGCAAAAATGTCGGATGGGGATGCGCGCAAGGCATTGTCATCCCTTGAGATTGCAGCCCTTACAACTCAGCCGGATGAAAAAAACGGCATGCATATAACATTGCAAACGGCAGAGGAGTCTATTCAGAAAAAGGCCGTAGTCTATGACAAATATGGAGATCAGCACTATGACACAATATCGGCCTTTATAAAAAGCATGCGGGGATCGGACGCCGATGCGTCAGTATACTACCTTGCAAAAATGCTGCATGCAGGCGAAGACCCGCGATTCGTTGCGCGAAGGATTGTCATATGCGCATCCGAGGACGTCGGCAATGCAGACCCCATGGCTCTGGTCATCGCCACCTCTGCGTTAAGGGCTGTGGAGTTCATAGGCATGCCTGAGGCAAGAATCCCGATGGCGCAGGCGGCGATATATATTGCAACTGCGCCCAAAAGCAATGCCTGCTATAAGGCGATAGAAGCGGCATTGGAGGATATTAAGAATGAGCAGACCATGGAAGTTCCGGAACATTTAAAGGACAGCCATTATTCGGGAGCAAAAAAATTGGGACACGGCAAAGGGTACAAATATCCCCATGACTACGGCGGACAGGTGGAACAGGAGTATCTTCCGGAAAAGAAAAAATATTATAATCCTTAGAGGAATTTTAAATCTACTCTATAATATCCTCTATTATCTTAAACTTCTCCTTCAGCGCCTTCTCCACTATATCGGGAACGAGCCCTTTAACAATCCCTCCGAAGGATGCAACTTCTTTAACAATGGTAGACGTAAGAAAAGAAAACTCCTCCGAAGGCATCATAAAGACTGTCTCTATGTCCATATCCAGCCTTCTGTTCATCAAAGCCATCTGGAGTTCGTATTCAAAGTCCGAAACCGCCCTCAATCCCCTTATAATTGCGATGCCTTGCCTGTTTTTTACATAATCCACAAGCAGGCCGTTAAATGCCTCCACCCTTACATTCTTACAATTTTTAACCGATTCCCTTATAAGTTGCATCCTTTCTTGGAGTGTAAAAAGAGGCTGCTTTTTAGGGCTTGGAGCAACGGCTATTATCAGTTCATCGAATATCCTCAATCCCCTTTCGATAAGGTCGAGGTGTCCGTTTGTTATAGGATCGAATGTCCCGGGATAGATGCCTAATTTCATGTCTTCTCCTTCCTGTAAAGACTTAAAGCCGTATCCCCGTATTTATAATTCTTTATCAGCTTCAAGCTCCCCACCCCCTTTGTTCCCCCCTTATCAAGGGGGGAAGTAAAGGGGGGTGCCTTTTTACACGAATGCTCGGCAATCACAATTCCATTATCTCTTAAAATACTTTTTTCGTCAATCAGCGGCAAGATTGCATCGAGTTCTCCGGAGGCATAAGGAGGATCGACAAAAATAATATCGAAAATATATCCGGCCTTCTTTATGAAATTTGCCGCGTTGTCTTTAACTATTACAGATCTGTCCTTAAATCCAAACCTCCCCGCAAATTCTTTAATACTCCCAACTCTTATCGAATTGGTCTCAATAAAAACAACTCGTCCTGCGCCCCTGCTTAATGCCTCGATCCCGACAGCGCCCGTTCCGGCATAAAGATCTAAAAATGCGGAATCGATTATTCTATCGCCGATAATATTGAATATGGCCTGTCTTACTTTAGCGGAAGTCGGCCTGAGTTTGTCGCCCTCTCCTTTTTGGACAAATACCTTTTTAACGCCAACTTTCCTGCCTTTTGCAGCGCCGCCGGATATTCTCATTTAATAATCTTCCATGTAAAACAGATGGGCATGGCTGACTTGAAGCAAAATTCCTGGGTTCTCCATCATTTTTTTGTCTCAGGCAATCCGCAGACATTGTTCTCGCAATGTTTCAGGAGAGGCTGGGACAGTTTTCTTCTCAAAAAAGAGAATTGTAAGATTGTTATAATCACAGAAATCCCAAGATTATATTTATAAGTTGAGAATCCGAATAAATTCGGAATCACGGCTAATGGATATGTCATCAAGAGAAGCCAGCCCTCGTTAAACCTAAAACAATACGCCTCTTTTCCGACAAGACCTGCGCCGCCCGTAAGGGTAAGGCCGAGTCCCAGAAAAAACATTTTCCCGGCATAAAATGCATTGAAAGGCTGTATGAATATACTGCTTATCTGAAGCGCTATGCCGGCAAAGGTCATCCTGAGTATGAAACGTTTGATCTCGGCCTTCCAAACTAGAAGATACATTGATGATAAGACTATGCCGGCGTTGAATATTACAAACGGGATTGCCTGTAATTTAGATTGCAAGTAATAGAGGACGACAAATCCGAGGGCGCCGATGCTCTGAAGCACATAGCCCATTCTATAGGTTATGTCATACGACCTCGGATAATATATGCCTGCTCCCTTAATCTGTTCTTCCAGCGTCGGCCATTGTTCCATAACTCACCGCAAATATTTACGACTTTTAATAGAACAAAATGATAGGGCATGGCATTTGAGCGGACTTAGGCAGCCCAAGCGTGACATGGATGTCTAAGCGGGCTGGCTTAGCCTCGCAGAACGGCTCGGATGCCGTTCGAGAATGAGCGAAAATGCTATGCTCTGTCATTTTTCAACCTCAACGGCGGATTTATAATATATTCGTCTTTCAATTCATATTCCTTAATCTTCACAACCCTGCCCTCTACTTTCACCCTGCCCTCTGCATAAAGCCTTATCGCCTCCGGAAATATTTTATGCTCAAGCTTTAATATCCTTGCCGAGAGCGTCTCCTCCGTATCATCAGGCGATACGGGCACGGCAGCTTGAATTATAACAGGCCCTGTATCCATCCCCTCATCTACAAAATGCACAGTGCATCCGCTGATACGAACTCCATAATCCGCAGCCTGCTTTTGTCCGTGAAGCCCCGGAAACGAAGGCAAAAGCGCGGGATGAATATTCATGATCTTATTCGGGAAGGCATCTATTAATGGTTTCCTTACAATCCTCATGAATCCCGCAAGGATAACAAGATCAACACCTCTTGCCTTAAGTTCATCTGCGATCTTTCTGAAAAAATCGTCTTTTGATTTAAAATCCTTTGGATTGATATATAGATATTCGATTAAATGCTTCTTTGCCCGCTCTATAGCATAGGCATCCGGATTATCAACTACGAGCAGTTTAATTGTCGCATTGATTTTACCAGCTTCTATCTCATCAATGATTGACTGAAAATTCGAGCCTCGACCTGATGCCAGCACTCCGAGATTAAGCACCTTTATCTCCCGAAGTCATCTTTTCAATATCAGCTATATATTTTACAAACGGCTTATCATTCTTGACGGCATCAAATAACTTTTTGTCGCCGGTTATAAATAAAATATCCTCAAGTTCTGCAACTGTCAGATATGTCATATCATAGGATGTAGATTTATATTTCACGGCACGCTTAAATATTTTGGGTCTTCGCGTAATCGTGTGGGTAGTTTTGAGCACTTTCCTATATCTCCGGCAACATACAAGTCAGTATTTTCAGCCTCAGATACTCCTCATCACGTAACCCATACGCCCGTCTC
>JACREW010000201.1 GCA_016212685.1 Nitrospirota bacterium | reverse complement strand
TTATTATCCCTGAAGGTATCACCCTGATAGCGCTCCACGGATTCAGCGCATCGATCTTCCTGTCGATTATCCTGTTCATGCCAATTGCGCCTGATCGGGCGCCGACCATCGCAACCGTAATCCAGAATATTTGACTGAGGGACGGAAAACCCGATGCGGCCAATATTGCGCCTGTGAATGCAAAGGGAAGCGCGAAGACGGAATGGGATATCTTTATCATCCTGAGATAAAGAAGCGCCTTATTTTTAGCCGTTTCCATTCAGCCTATGATAACATACTTGCCGAACACGGCGAAATTATGCTCTAATATGCTCTAAGTTAATAATAAGCATTTTTTTCTTGCTTGACAAAGAACGAAAACTATGTTAGAAAAATCACAATAAAGGGCTTTGCCCTTTAAAAAAAATTTAAAGGAAATTCGTGGGGGAAATGAAGTATCTTCCACGCCTTAAAGGAGGAGAGTATGAATCCCGACAATCTCAAATATCACAAAGAGCACACATGGGTTAAGGTATCCGGCAAAAAAGCAACCGTGGGTATAACCGATTACGCGCAGGACGCGCTGGGAGACATCGTGTACATCGACCTTCCGGAAGCGGATACGGAAGTCGAGGCAAGCACCGAAATGTCCGAGATCGAATCGACAAAAGCTACATCTGCTGTCATAGCGCCGGTCAGCGGCGCAATCATCGAGGTAAATGAAAAACTCGCAGACTCTCCCGAGATAATCAACGAAGACCCCTACGGCAAGGGATGGATAGCGGTAATAGAAATGTCCAACGAATCCGAGCTTGAAGACCTCATGGACGCCGGTGATTACGAAAAATATATCGAAGAGGAAGCGAAATGAAATTAACGATTATCGGAGCCGGTCCCGGAGGTTATGTAGCAGCTCTAAAGGCAGCGCAGCTCGGCGCTCAGGTAACGGTCATCGAGGACACTGAAGTGGGCGGCACATGCCTGAACAGGGGTTGCATCCCGACAAAGGCCCTTGTAGCATCGGCGGAAGCCCTGCACAAGGCGCGCAGCCTCGATGAATACGGCATCGACATCTCAGGCGAAATCACCCCTAATCTCTCCAAGATCATCGAGAGAAAAAACAAGGTCGTATCCGTGCAGGTCAAGGGCATCCGCTCCCTATTCAAAAGCTGGGGCATCAATCTCATAGAAGGCAGGGGCATGATTCTCACCCCGGAAAAAGTGGAAGTGCAGAAAAAGGACGGCTCTATAGACGTTATAGAAACCGACAAACTCATTATAGCGACAGGCTCGAGGCCCGCGCAGATACCTATCTTCCCCTTTGACGGCGAACATATCATGTCGAGCGACGACGCCCTGAGCATTAAATCCATACCGAAGAGCCTGATAATTATAGGCGCGGGAGTAATAGGCTGCGAATTCGCGTGCATATTCAGGGAACTCGGCACAGAGGTAACTATGGCGGAGATGATGCCGAGGGCTGTTTCCACCGAAGACTCTGAGATATCCGAGGTGCTCGAAAAGGAACTGAAAAAGAAAAAAATAAAACTTATGACAGGAGTAAAGGTAGAAAGGGTCGAAGGCCAACATGACGGCATCCATGTCTACCTCGCGGACGGCAAAGAGCTTACGGCGGAAAAACTCCTCGTATCCATAGGCAGGTCGCTCAATACCGAAAATATCGGCCTTGAAGCCTTGGGGATCAAAAAAGGATCGAGGGGAGAAATAGCCGTCAATGAAAAAATGGAGACGAACATCGGAGGCATTTATGCCATAGGCGATGTAACCGGCGGGATACTCCTTGCGCACATGGCTTCAAAGGAAGGGATCATAGCGGCATATAACGCGTGCGGCATCGAAAAAAAGATAGATTATTCCGTCGTGCCTGCGGCAATATTCACATCTCCCGAAATAGGTTCGGTGGGACTCAGGGAGCATCACGCACAGGAGAAGGGGATAAAGATAAAGACGGGACGTTTCCAGTTCAGGGGACTCGGCAAGGCACACGCTATGGGAGAGATAGCCGGAATGCTTAAAATTGTAGCCGATGCGGATACCGATAAGGTTTTGGGAGTGCATATAATCGGGCATCATGCCTCAGACCTTGTGCATGAAGGCGCTCTCGCTATAAAATCCGGATTAACGGTAAGGGAGCTTGCAGACATGATACACGCGCATCCCACACTCGCAGAGGGACTGATGGAAGCTGCAGAGGATGTGCACGGCGAGGCGATACACGCTCCTAAGAAATAGACAAAGGGGACTGTCCCAGATTTACGGACGAAGCAAAGCGGAGTCGTAGAATCGGGACTGTCCCCGTAAGAGGCAGGAGGAACCATGAGTGAAATTTTAGACGTATACGCGCGGGAGGTCATAGATTCGAGAGGCAACCCGACGGTTGAAGTGGATGTTGTGCTCGACAGCGGCGCAATGGGCAGGGCGATTGTTCCTTCAGGCGCATCAACCGGAGAACGCGAGGCTCTGGAACTCAGGGATGGCAATAAAAAGAGGTTTCACGGCAAAGGCGTAATGAAGGCCGTTAAAAATATAATGGAAGATATAGCGCCTCGGTTAAGGGGATTCGACGCCGGGGATCAGACGCTTATCGACAGCGCCATGATAGAGATGGACGGAACCGAGAACAAAAACAAACTCGGAGCTAATGCGATACTCGGCGTGTCGATAGCCGTATGCCGCGCGGCGGCAAATGAAACCGGAATGCCGCTTTATAAATATATCGGCGGATGCAATGCCAAGGAACTCCCCGTGCCGATGATGAATATAATGAACGGCGGCGCTCACGCCGATAACAACCTCGACATACAGGAATTCATGATAATGCCCGCCGGCTTCAAAGATTTTGCATCCGCGTTGAGGGCAGGCACGGAGATATTCCATTCACTCAAATCACTGCTCAAGAAAAAGGGACTGAATACGGCTGTCGGCGATGAGGGAGGCTTCGCGCCTAATCTCAAAACTAATGAAGAGGCTGTCGCGATCATCATACAGGCGATTTCGGACGCCGGATACAAGCCCGGCAAAGACGTATTTATCGCCCTCGATGTGGCGTCTTCCGAGTTCTACGAAAAAGGAAAATACAATTTTGAAAGCAAAAAAATAACATCCCCCGAACTCGTCGCTTATTACGAAAAGCTCGTTAAAAAATATCCTATCCTCTCGATAGAAGACGGCATGGCCGAAGGAGACTGGGAAGGCTGGAAGCTCCTCACCGGAAGGCTCGGCAAAAAAATTCAGCTCGTAGGCGACGACGTCTTTGTCACAAACACAAAGATATTGAAGCAGGGGATAGAAAAGGGCATCGCCAATTCCATACTGATAAAGCTCAACCAGATAGGAACAGTTACCGAAACCCTCGATGCCATTGAAATGGCTAAAAGAGCGGGATATACGGCGGTAATATCGCACAGGTCCGGAGAAACGGAAGACACGACCATAGCGGATCTTGCCGTAGCCTGCAACACGGGTTTTATAAAGACAGGGTCATTATCGAGGACCGAACGGATAGCGAAATACAATCAGCTTTTAAGGATAGAGGAAGAATTGGGCGAAGCGGCGGTATTCAAAGGTAAAGATGCATTTTATAATATCCGATAACTAAACCATGAGAGGAAGAATACAACCGAAAAACCTCAGACAGCAGGTTACAGTCGAAAAGAAAAGACGCAATATAGTATTCTTCACCATAATTATCCTTGCCTTCCTATACATAGGCGCAGCGCTCATTCTTGGAGACATGGGACTCATAAAATATTTTAAGATCAAAAAGACTAAAAACACATTGGAGACAGAGATAAGCACAATAGAAAAAGAAAACAAGCTCCTCAAGTCTCAGATAAACTCATTAAAGGAAGACCCTTACTACATAGAGAAGCACGCGAGGGAAGAGTTCGGATTGGCAAAGCCCGACGAATACATCTTCCAATTCCAGAACGATGCCAAAAAATAATGGATAGCCCTCTTTGTATAGCCTTTTTCTGGCACATGCACCAGCCTTGCTACAAAGACCCGTTTACGGGAATTTACAGGCTGCCGTGGGTCAGACTGCACGGAACAAAGGACTATTTCGACATGGTCAAGATCCTCGAAGAATTCCCTAATATCCGCCAGACGTTCAATGTAGTCCCCTCGCTGCTCGAACAACTAAGGGACTACGTCGAAAACGGCGCAAAAGACAGGTATCTCGAACTGACAATGAAAGACCCTTCCGATCTGACGGAACAGGAAAAAATATTCGTCATAGAGAATTTTTTCCTTGCAAACTGGGACAATATGATAAAGCCTTTCCCCAGATATTACGAACTGCTCATAAAGAGGGGATTCCGCTTTACAAAAGGAGACCTCAGAAGGATATCCAGATACTTTACCGATTATGACCTCAGAGACCTCCAGGTGCTTTTCAACCTGAGCTGGATCGATCCAATGTTCAGGAACAACGACCCATCGCTGAAAGGGCTTA
>JACREW010000205.1 GCA_016212685.1 Nitrospirota bacterium | reverse complement strand
TGTGCGTCGGCTGCAAGTCCTGCATAACGGCATGTCCCTGGGGTGTGCCTCAGTGGAACCAGGAGACTGGAAAGGTTATTAAATGCGACTACTGCAAGGACAGAGTCGATAAAGGTTTGAAGCCTGCGTGCGTTACGAAATGCACAGGCCATTCACTTAAATGGGTCTCGGCAGCAGAGGCATCTTTGCTGAAACGCGAGAAATTTGCAAAAGAGATAGCTGAATTCGGGGCATTGTACTAAGGCGTTATAGGGTTATGGCATTGAGCGTTCAGCGCTATAAACCCAATAACGCAATAGATGCTGTAACGAAAAGGAGGTGAGGGCAGATGATCATAGACGGCACTACAGCGGTTGTGGAAGTCGAAGAAGGTTTGAAGATAATTCCCGGCGCGAATACCATCATAACCAACATTGACAGGATAGTGAAGTGGGGAAGGAAGTCTTCGATGTGGCCCATGACCTTCGGACTTGCTTGATGCGCCATAGAGATGATGACGACGGGATCGTCACACTATGATTTGGACAGATTGGGCGTTATCTTCAGAGGCTCGCCCAGGCAGGCAGACTTTATGATAGTTGCAGGGACGGTAACAATGAAAATGGCGCCCATTGTGCGTAGAGTCTATGACCAGATGCCTGAACCGAGGTATGTAATATCCATGGGAAGCTGCGCATGTTCCGGGAATATTTATAACACCTACAGCGTTGTGCAGGGGTGCGACAGTTTCCTGCCTGTGGATGTATATATTCCGGGCTGCCCGCCGAGACCGGAGGCATTGATGTACGGCATGATGAAGCTGCAGGAAAAGATACAGGGAGAATATTTCAAGTGGAGCAGATGGAGATAGAAAAGGATCTACAGACAAGGGAGTTGACCCTGAACATGGGTCCCCAGCATCCAGCCACCCATGGAGTATTGCGACTGGTTTTGGAACTGGACGGCGAAACCGTAATCAAATGCACCCCCCATGTCGGCTATCTGCACAGGGGAACAGAGAAACTCTCCGAGAACAGGACATACATATACGCTCTGCCCCTGATGGACAGGCTCGACTACATCTCCAGCATGTCCAATGATGTAGGGTATTGCGTTGCGGTGGAAAGGCTGTTCGGCATAGAAGCCCCTGAGAGGGCCAAATACATAAGAACGATAATGTCCGAGATGACGAGGATAAGCAGCCACATCATATGGCTCGCTACCCATGCGCTGGATATAGGAGCAATGACGGTATTTCTTTATTCGTTCAGGGAGAGGGAATGGCTGATTGATTTATTTGAAATGACCTGTGGAGCGAGGCTCACCGTGAGTTATCCGAGGATAGGCGGAGTGAGATGCGACGTGAGTCGGGAGTTTTTAGACAGTTTATATAAATTTACAGAGGAATTTCCGAAGAGGATAGAAGAATACGAAACGCTTATAGACCAGAACAGGATATGGCTTCAGAGGACAAAAGGGATAGGGGTGATAAGCGCAAGGGACGCCGTACATTGCGGATTGACCGGACCGACTCTTAGGGGATCGGGCGTTTCTTATGATGTAAGGAAGCATGAGCCTTATGATGCGTATCCTTTTGTGGATTTTGAAGTGCCTGTGGGTGAAAACGGAGACGTATACGACAGGTATAGATGCAGGATGGAGGAATTGAGGCAGTCAAACCGGATTATCAGGCAGTGCATTGAAAAGATGCCTGATGGACATATTCTTGCCGACGATGCGCCCGACCTCGATATGCCGCCGGAGGGCCGCAAAAGATTAATCCCCGACATGTCCCTCAGCCATGCATGCATATCCTTATCCGATGAGTGCGAACATATAACGCCGGCCGGTGAATTTTACTCGCCGACGGAAGTTCCAAAAGGCGAGTTAGGCTTTTACATAGTCAGCGACGGCAGCGGGATGCCTTACCGCATGCGGTTCAGATCGCCGTCCTTTGTGCACGCCTCTGCTTTGCCCAGGTTGTGCAAGGGGCATATGGTGGCTGATGTAATAGCGCTTATAGGAACCATAGATATTGTTTTAGGAGAGTGCGACCGATGAGGAGAGCCGCATGACATTGAGGGATATCGCTAAGAAAATATTTTTCCTCGAAATCATGAAGGGATTGGCTTTGACCTTCAGGACAATGATAAACCATCCGGTCACGCGGAGATATCCGAAAGTGAAAAGAGATCCCTTTCCCGGCTTCAGGGGAAGGCATGCCTTTGTGAGAGATTCTGAGACCGGACGGGAGAAGTGTGTTGCGTGTTTAAAATGTTCCATAGTATGCCCGTCCCGGTGCATACGGATCGAATACAAAGAAACAGAGGGAGAAAGGATTCTCGAAAGGTATGAGATCGAGGCGCTAAGATGTGTCTTCTGCGGATATTGCGCCGAGGTGTGTCCTGTGTGCGCCCTCGTGCTTACAGAGGTGTACGAATACGCCGATTACTCCCGCGAGCACTTTCTTTTCGACAGGGAGAGGTTATTGAAGAATTGGGATGATTTTTCCTCCGGACTTAAGACCGATACATATTTTAATAAATTCTGGAGACCCGAAGGCATAGACATAAAAAGAATGCCGGTCGGCAAGAGGCTTCAGGAGCCGATTCCTATCAAACACGAGGAGAAGGTATTATGATGCCCGGAGCTTATATCCCATCCGCATATCTGCCGATTCTTATTACGCTTATGGCTGCAACCGCCTTTGTAGCGGGAGGTCTGCTTCTCGGCGCAATCTTCAAACTGAGAAGGCCTTATTCAGAGAAACTTTTGTCCTATGAGTCCGGCAATCCTCCTGTGGGAGAGCCGCGGGAGAGGTTTTCCATAAAGTTTTATGTCGTTGCGATGCTTTTCGTTGTCTTTGATGTCGAGGCTGCATTTTTGTATCCGTGGGCCGTGGCATTCGGCAATATTGGACTCTATGGGTTTTGGGGAATGGTGATATTTATACTCATCATCTTCATCGGATATGCCTATGATTGGAAAATGGGTGCATTGGATTGGAAGGCTGTTAATAAAGGTACGAGAGAGGGATAATGGAGCCGACAGAGATCGCAGGGCTTTTAAAGAAAGAGAGATTTCCTCTGGAAGTAAAGGGGATAACCGAATTCCGCGGGCAGGTTTCGGTAACTGTCGGGAAAGGCAAAATAGTTGAGATTTTGCAGTTCCTCCACGATACGCCTGAGCTGTCCTTCGACTATCTCGAAGATCTCTGCGGCATGGATTATCTCGGCAGGAAAGAGCCGAGATTCGAAGTGGTTTATCACCTTTATTCAATGGATCACAGGCATAGAATAAGGATAAAGGCGGAAGTGCCTGAAGAGGACTGCGTCATCGACAGCGTCGTGGATATATGGGAAGGCGCAAACTGGCATGAAAGGGAATGTCTCGATATGTTCGGCATAGTTTTCAACGGCCATCCCGATTTAAGAAGGATACTTATGCCGGAGGACTGGGAAGGTTACCCGCTCAGAAAAGACTACCCCGTAGAGGGGCCGGAGAAAAAATGGAGGGGATTTGTCGAAGTCCTCGATAAGGCGGAACGCTTTAAGCAGTTTGAGTGGAAGGGATAAAAAATGGATTTTGTAATTACACTGGCAATAATAGTAATAAAGATAGCTGTTGTCTTCGGCGCCGTGCTTTTTCATGTGGCATACGCTACCTATTTCGAGCGCAAGATAATAGGACGGATGCAGGCACGGTACGGCCCTATGGAGGTGGGACCGCACGGACTCCTTCAACCCTTTGCCGACATGATTAAATTGTTTTTTAAGGAGGATATAGCCCCGGCGAGCGCAGACAGGCCATTGTTTTATATCGCCCCTGCCATAGTCGTAATATCGGCAATGACAGCGCTTTCCGTGCTGCCCTTTTTCGACAGGTTCGTAATTGCGGATATCGACATAGGATTGCTCTTTTTGCTCGTTATAACCTCACTCAGCGTTTACGGTATTGTTATTGCAGGATGGGCGTCGAATTCGAAATATTCTTTCCTGGGAGGATTGAGGTCTGCCGCCCAGTTAATAAGCTACGAGATAGCCATGGGACTTAGCCTGGTAGGAGTGATGCTTATGGCAGGTTCGTTGAACCTTTCCGATATTGTAAGAGCACAACATCAGCATCCTCTGGGCATGTTCGCATTCCCCCAGTTTCTGGGTTTCTTTGTGTTTGTCGTTGCCGCCTTTGCCGAGACAAACAGGGCGCCCTTTGACCTTCCAGAGGCCGAGTCGGAGCTGGTTGCAGGCTATTTCACCGAATACAGCGGTTTCAGGTTCGCATTTTTCTTTCTTGGCGAGTATGTCGCGATGCTCACAATGTCCGCCGTTGCCGCGCTTTGTTTTCTGGGAGGCTGGACGATTCCCATGTTTATGACAAATGCAATGCCGTTCCTGTCATACGTGCCCGGGATTATATGGTTTCTCGTGAAGGTGTATGCATTCATGTTCTTTTATTACTGGATAAGGGCGACATTGCCTCGCTACAGGTATGATCAGCTCATGGCAATCGGATGGAAGGTGCTGATGCCCCTGGCATTCGTGAATGTTTTAATAACGGCCTTTGCGAAGAGATGGCTGTAAAGTAAATATTACGGAGTGGATATGCTGCCGAAATTATTTTTTGGGTACTTTGCCGCAATGATAACCATACTGTCACTGCTGGTGGTAACGAGGAAAAACCTGGTGCACGGCATTATGTGGATGCTCCTCCTCTTTGTCCATATCGGAGGCCTTTACCTGTTTTTGAATGCCGAATTTGTCGCGGCTATACAGATAATAGTTTATGCAGGCGCCATTTTAGTGCTTTTCCTTTTTGTTGTGCTGCTCCTTAATGTTAAGGAGGAGTTTAAAGGGCGGCGGTTTATAAGTTCATGGCAGGGGAGGGGTTTCGCAGCAGCAGCATTACTGCTTGGAATAATGCTTGCCTTACAGTATGCCGTGATCGCGCCGCAGGGAAAATATTCCATCGAATACATACAGAGCGAAACCCACACAAAGGTTTTGGGAACGGTATTATTTAACGAATACGTATTCCCCTTTATGATCCTGGCCCTCGTGCTCTTTGTTCCCATGATTGCTGCGGTGGTTTTGGCCGTTAAAAGGAGGAAGGCATGAACCCCGTCCCTCTCACATGGTACCTTATGCTCAGCGCTGTAGTGTTCATAATCGGCGTATTCGGCTTTCTCATAAGGAGAAACATCATCATGATGTTCATGTCCATAGAGCTGATGCTCAACGGGGTCAATATAAGCCTGTTAGCCCTGAGCCATTATATGCAGGATATGCGCGGACAGGTGCTCGTATTTTTTGTGATTGCATGCGCCGGAGCCGGCGTTGCGGTGGGACTTGCTTTGATGATAGCGGCCTTCAGGAACAAACCCACGCCGCACATGGATGAGATGGATATCTTGAAAGGGTAGGAGAATATGGAAAAAATTACATCGATAACTCCTCTGCTTACTATAGCGGTTTCTGTTGCAGCCACATTTCTTATTATCCTGACAGGACAGAAGAGGCCGAATCTCAGGGAGTTCTGGTCCGTTGCTGCGGGGGTAGTGAAATTTCTTCTCGTGGCCTCTATGGTTCCTGCTGTGCTTGATGGAAAGACCATAGAATATACCCTTTTCCATCTGATGCCGGGTATCGATATAAAGTTCAGGGCGGATGCCTTTGGAATACTCTTTGCTCTTGGAGCTTCCTTTCTCTGGATTGTGACGACCTTTTATTCTATCGGCTATATGAGGCCCCTTAACGAACACTCCCAGACACGATACTTCTCATGCTTTGCCATTGCCCTTTCCACCACAATGGGGGTGGCGTTTTCAGCAAATCTCTTTACGCTGTTTTTATTCTACGAGGGTTTGACAATAATCACATATCCCCTTGTTTCCCATAAGGAGCTTCCTGAATCGAAGGTGGGAGCGAGGAAATACGCTATTTACCTGCTCGGCGCTGCAAAGGCATTTCTTGTAGCAGCCATTATTTTGACTTACAACCTCGCAGGGACACTCGAATTTACAAAAGGAGGCTTATTCCCTGATGCGGCAAAGGCGGCTCATCCTGTGCTGATCAGCGTGCTGTTTCTTCTTTATCTTTTTGGTTTTGCAAAGTGTGCAGTTATGCCGTTGCACGGCTGGCTGCCTGCAGCAATGGTTGCTCCCACGCCTGTCAGCGCCCTTCTTCATGCAGTGGCTGTTGTGAAGACCGGCGTCTTTTCGGTATTGAGGGTGATATTTTTTGTCTTTGGAACAGATCTCTTGAAAAACATCGGCGCCGATAACTATGCGATCTTCTTTGCATCATTCACCATAGTCATGGCGTCTGTGATTGCCATCAGCAGGGACAACCTGAAGGCACGGCTGGCGTATTCCACAATCAGTCAATTGTCTTACATTGTCCTCGGCGGAGCGCTTTTAACGACAAGCGGAATGATCGGCGGGATAATACACATAACCAATCATGCCTTTGCAAAGATCACCCTATTTTTCTGCGCAGGCTCCATTTATGTATCGGCGCATAAGACCGAAATAAGCCAGTTGAGCGGTATCGGCAGAAAGATGCCATGGACGATGGCTGCCTTTGCCATCGGCGCTCTGGGCATGATCGGCGTGCCGTCGGCGGGAGGTTTCATTACAAAGTGGTATCTACTGGTCGGCGCATTGGAAAGGGAGAGTTTAACGGTTCTCATGGTGCTGCTTATAAGCACCATGCTCAATGCCTCTTATTTTGTGCCGATAGTTTATAAGGCATTTTTTGAAAAAGCAGAAGATGACCATCATCATCATCACGAAGAGATCAAGGAAAATCCGATGCTGGTAGCGCCTTTGTTTTTATGCGCCGTAATAAGCGTGATTTTGGGCTTTTACCCTGATCTTATAATAAATTTTGCGAATCTGATAATTAAATGAGGAGATTTTAAGATGTCTGGACAACAGGAAGAAAAAAAGGAGATCATGGAACTAAGCCATGAGCCTGTGCCGGGTTACAGGACTGCCTTTTACATAGTCTTTTTATTGGGCGTCCTGTATCTTGCAGTAATTTTTCTAAAAAGTCTTTAAGGAAAAGGATATGGAAAAAAAACATTTTTTCGACACGCCGGGAAATCTGAAGAAATTTCTGAAGGTGTTCTTTGCATCGCTAATAGCGCTTATAGTCATCGACCCTTTTATCCACAAGCATCCATATTTTGCATTCGAGGGTTATCCGTCCTTTTATGCCACCTTTGGATTCGTTGCCTGCGTAGTGCTTGTCCTTGCGGCAAAATACATATTACGGCCTCTGATAAAAAGGAAGGAGGGATATTATGATTAATGCCGTTGCGCCTGCCGCAATCTTTATCATCGGCGCGCCTATCATTTCCTTTTTAAAAGGGAGGGTGAAATCCGCCTATTTATTGCTGCTGCCTGTCCTTGCCTCCATAAGCCTGCTCAGTATGCATGAGGGCGTATACTGGACAGTCAATTTTTTGGGGTATGAACTCATTTTCGGAAGGGTCGATAAGCTCAGCCTGGCATTCGGATATATCTTTGCCCTTGTCTCATTCATATCTGTCCTTTACTCCCTTCGGGTAAAAGATGACGGGCAGCACATTGCCGGCTTTATCTATGCCGGAAGCGCCCAGGGTGTTGTCTTTTCAGGGGATTTCTTGACTTTATTTTTATTCTGGGAGATAATGGCCTTTTCCGCTGCCTATCTTATATGGGCAAGTAAGACAGAGGCATCACGGGGTGCAGGACTGCGTTATCTGCTGGTTCATATTGCCGGAGGTCTTTGCCTCCTTGCAGGAATAACATTGCACTACCATGATACAGGCTCCCTTGTATTCTCATTCATAGGACTGGACGGTCCGGCATCATATCTTATACTGCTCGGATTCGGGATAAATGCCGCCTTCCCCATTTTTCATTCATGGCTCCCTGACGCCTACCCGGAATCGACTTTTTCAGGCACGGTATTTTTAAGCGCCTTTACCACCAAATCAGCGGTTTATGTCCTGGCAAGGGGATTTCCGGGCACAGAGATGTTAATCTGGATCGGGGCTGCGATGACGGCATTTCCCATCTTTTATGCCGTCATAGAAAACAATCTGAGGAGGGTTCTTTCCTACAGCCTTATAAACCAGGTCGGATTTATGGTGGTGGGAATCGGAATAGGTACAACCCTTTCGCTGAACGGTACGGTCGCTCATGCCTTCTGTCATATCCTGTATAAGGCGCTGCTGTTCATGTCCATGGGCGCAGTGCTGCACCAGACAGGCAAGATTAACGCTACGGATCTGGGCGGATTATACAAGACCATGCCCTTAACGACAATTTTCTGCATAGTGGGCGCTGCATCCATTTCAGGATTTCCGCTGACGAACGGGTTTGTGAGTAAATCGATGATCGTCAGCGCATCAGGTGTTGAAGGACTGATACCCGTATGGTTTGCGCTGGTGTTTGCCTCGGCAGGCGTTTTTCACCATTCAGGAATAAAAATCCCATTCTTTGCATTTTTCTCCCACGACTCGGGTATAAGGACAAAGGAGCCTCCCATCAACATGCTTCTCGCCATGGGCATTGCCGCATTTTTGTGCATTTTCATCGGGGTATTTCCAGGGTTCCTTTATTCCATTCTCCCCTATCCCGTAGATTATGTGCCGTATACGGCAGCCCATGTTATCGACCAGCTTCAGCTTTTATTTTTTTCAGCGCTGGCCTTTAGTCTCCTTATGCTCTCCGGCATATACCCTGCTGAAATCAGGGCGATCAACCTCGACACGGACTGGTTCTACAGAAAAGGGGCAAAGGCATTTTTATGGCTTGTAAATAGGCCCATTGTAAGGTTTGAATACAATGTCGTAGGAGAGGCATACGAATTTATGGTGATAAAACCTGTGATGAAGATTGCAGGTATTTTGCGATCCTTTGATATAAAGGTAGTTGACGGGGCGGTCAACGGTATAGGAAGGTTGACGGTCGCATGGAGTGCGGTCATGCGCGTCGTACAAAGCGGTAAGATTCACGACTACGCCTTTATCATGAGTGCGGGGATATGTGCAGTTGTAATACTGATTCTACTGTTATGAGGATAAAACATGGAAGACATAATACTTAACAGGCTCGGCTATCCTATACTTTCAATAACTATTTTCCTTCCTTTGGCGGGGGCATTATTGATATCCCTCCTGAGGAATGCCTATGCAATCCGGTGGACTGCCCTTTTAACCACCTTTGCAACATTGGTTGTTTCATTGCCCCTCTATATACATTTCGATAAGACCACATATAAGATGCAGTTTGTCGAGAGTTATCCATGGATACCGGCATGGAATTTAAATTATACGGTCGGTGTGGACGGGATCAGCATTCTATTCGTACTTCTCTCAGCATTAATCGGCATGCTCTGCGTTTTAGCCTCGTGGAAGGCCATACAGGAAAAGGTAAAGTTGTTTTATATGGCGATCCTTTTAATGGAGACGGCTATGACCGGCGTGTTTGCCGCCATGGATCTGTTCCTGTTCTATATTCTCTGGGAAGCAATGCTCGTACCGATGTTTCTCCTCATAGGTATATGGGGCGGTTCAAACAGGGTATATGCTGCAATAAAGTTTGTCCTCTTTACATTAGCAGGAAGTGTCCTGATGCTGGTCGGAATAATCGCACTCTATTATGCCGGAGGCGGGACATTCGACATTCTTGCGCTTGCAAAGGCCCATTATCCGGTGAATCTTCAGATCTGGCTTTTCCTGGCATTCTTTGCTGCATTTGCGGTCAAGGTGCCCATGTTCCCCTTGCATACATGGCTTCCCGATGCCCATACCGAGGCGCCTACGGCAGGAAGCGTTATCCTTGCAGGAATACTACTTAAGATGGGCGCATACGGTTTCCTCAGGTTTTCCATGCCCATGTTCCCGGATGCAGTAAAAATATTCTTTATGCCCATGCTCATCCTCTCTTTAATAGCAATTGTATACGGCGCTTTTGTTACACTGATGCAGAAGGATATTAAGAGACTCATCGCATACTCAAGCGTCAGCCACATGGGTTTTGTTACCCTCGGTTTATTCTCCCTGAACCAGACAGGGATGGAGGGCGGGATATTCCAGATGATAAATCACGGCATTGTGACGGGCGCGCTCTTTACGTGTATTGGTGTTATCTATGAAAGGACACATACGAGGATTATTGAAGACTACGGCGGACTTGCCCGGGCCGTTCCCATATTTACGGTCTTTTTTACCATCTTTGCCCTTGCAGGCAGCGGGTTTCCGGGGACGAATTCCTTTATGGGCGAGTTTCTCATTTTAAGCGGAGCATTTAAGACGAAGATGGCCATGGGCGCTATTTCAATCATGGGTGTGATATTAGGTGTAGCGTATATGGTATGGCTCTATTATAGGATTTTCCTGTTTGATGTCAATCCGAAGGTAAAGGAACACCTTCGCGATATGGGCATGAGGGAGGCGTTAATGCTCGTTCCGCTTGTCTTTCTCGTCTTTTATCTGGGGATGCAACCGTCAGTGCTTATAAGCTACATGCAGGCATCTGTTCAGCATCTCCTCGATAGGTTCGGCGCAGGCGGTCAGGAAATCACTGCTGTAAAAGGCATTATCGAGGTGCTGAAATGAGTGAACTAATGAGAGAACTGGGGCCGTTATTCCCTGAAATACTTATGACTGTTCTTACACTCTCGGTTTTTCTGGCTGGATTGGCAGTTAAGAAGAAAAGCATTATGGCTTTTTTGAGCATACTCGGCGCTGCTGCGGCAGCTTATGCAATCCCGATCTCCGCAGGAACCGCCTTTAACGGTATGTTCATATCCGACGGCTACGGCATGTTTTTCAAGTATATTTTCATGCTGAATATTTCCCTGACTGCCCTGATGTCTATAGATTATAGCGCCGTAGATGAGAGGCATTCCGGAGAATATTACAGCCTTGTTCTTCTTGCATCCATCGGTATGATGCTTATGGCATCTGCCGGAGACCTGATAGTCCTATATCTCGGACTTGAGCTCATGTCATTGAGCACTTATGTCCTTACCGGTTTCCTGCGGCACAATCTGAAATCAAACGAAGCCTCCTTGAAATATTTCCTTTTAGGGACATTTGCAACTGCGATCCTGCTCTACGGCATAGCGATGATATACGGTCTCACCGGCGCCACGAACCTTAAAGCAGTTGCCGACTACATTGCAAAAAACGGCCTTGCTGCAAATCCGGTTATGCTGCTTGCCGTTATCTCTGTTACAGCGGCCTTTTCATTCAAAATAGCAGCGGCTCCATTCCACATGTGGGCCCCTGATGCATACGAAGGAGCGCCCACGCCGATAACCGCCTTCATGTCCATAGGCCCAAAGACGGCGGCTTTTGCAGCTTTCGGCAGGGTCTTATTTGATGCATTGGGTTCGGCAAGAATGGATTGGGGAACAATACTCATTGCCATAGCGATAGCCACTATTGTGGTGGGGAACATGTTTGCGTTGGCGCAGACAAACATAAAGAGAATGCTCGCATATTCATCCATAGCCCATGCAGGGTATATGCTGATGGGAATAATACCCGGCACAAAAGAAGGAATGGATGCCATGATGACATACATGCTCATATATGCATTTATGAACATGGGGGCGTTTGCGGTGGTAATAGCTCTGGGAAAGGAAGAGATTAAGTCTTATGATGGTATCGCAAGAAGACACCCGCTTATATCGGCGGCAATGCTCGTATTCATGTTTTCCCTCGCAGGAATACCTCCGACGGCCGGGTTTATAGGCAAACTCAGCCTCTTTATGGCAGTTATAAAGGCCGGATACGCATGGCTTGCGGTGATAGCGGTAATATTCAGCGCTGTCTCGGCATATTACTATCTGAGGGTGGTAGTGAACATGTATATGAAAGAGACGGAGGAAGAAGCAGTAATAGCGTCATCACCGTCATTGGGCATTGCAATACTGATAATTGTGCTGATGGTCTTTATCATCGGCATCATGCCTTCACCTTTTCTAAATTTATAGCACCATCTCTCTTATGTTATAATTACTCATTAAAATCTAAATCGAGGAGATCCCTTGCTGGATTTATTGAGACAAATCAGATGGCAGGATTTGCTGGACATCGCGCTCGTCTCGATAATACTTTACCGCATCCTTCTGATTATCAAGGGCACAAAGGCTGCCCAGATGCTTGCTGGTCTCGGCGTTCTTTTGGTAGCCTCTTTCTTCTCAAAGTACCTTCAGCTTTATACTATGGACTGGATCGTCCAGAGTTTCTGGTCGCAGGTCGTTATAGTGTTGATAGTGCTTTTCCAGCCTGAAATAAGAAGGGCGCTTGCCCATATGGGCGAGTCATCGTTCCTTCAAGGGTTTACCTCGGCGGAAGAACTTAAGTCTCTCGAAGAAATAGTCAGGGCGTCGATAGCGCTTGCGAACAGGAAAATAGGCGCATTGATCGTTATAGAAAGGGATGTGAGCCTTAAAGACTATGTCGAGATAGGCACACCGCTCGACGCGAAAGTTTCAAAGGAACTGCTTTTGAGCATATTCCATCCCACATCGCCCATTCATGACGGCGCTGTTGTAATCAGGGGCAACAGGGTTGTCGCAGCCGGATGTTTTCTGCCGATTACGCTCGGCACAGAGGTCAGCAAGGCCCTCGGAACCCGCCATAGGGCGGGCATAGGCGTTACTGAAGAGACCGACGCGGTAGCGATCATAGTGTCGGAAGAGACGGGAACTATCTCAGTGTCGATTCAAGGAAAACTGGATACTCACATAGATATGGGCACGTTGAGAGATATGCTTACGGACCTTTTTACAGAGTCGAAGAAGGAGAAAGAGTTTAAGGGAAAGAAGTCGAAATGAGAAGGAAACTTTTCGGCAATATCGGTTTGAAAATGATTTCAGCGGCGCTTGCGCTGTCCCTGTGGTTTTTTGTTACATACAGGGGCCAGTCCGAAATGGCTATCGACGCTTCCATTGAATTTAAAAATATACCGAAAGGGATCGAGATGCTGAAGCAGAATGTCAGGAGAGTTAATCTAAATATAAGCGGTCATGAAAGGATTTTAAAGACATTGAGACCGATGGATGTGCGGGTTGTTCTCGACCTCTCGGAGGCAAAGAAGGGAGAAGCCGTTTATTTTTTTGACATTAATAACATTATCGTTCCGAGGACAATAAAGGTGCTCAGAATGGAGCCGACCAGCATAAAGGTTGTGTTTGATGAATATGCATCGAAGACGGTGCCTGTTAAGGCGCATATAACCGGCGCCATGGAAAAGGGATACAGGATAAAATCCATAGAGGTGAAACCCTCGACGGTTGGGGTTGAGGGCGCAAGGACAGAGGTGAACAGGATTGCATTGCTCAGGACGGAGCAGATAGACATAACGGGCCTCGATACCGGTATTACACAGGATGTAAGGCTTAATTTGAACGGCAAAAACATACGGACAAAGGCGTCGGAGGTAACTGTGAAAATTTCCGTGGAAAGGACTTCCCGATGAGCCATAAGATAAGATTATTCGGAACGGACGGCATAAGGGGAAGAGTCAATAGATCGCCCATGACTCCGGAGACGGTTTTGCGGGTAGGCATGGCAATCGCCTCTATTCTGAAAAACAGGCAGTCAGGAGATCATGGAAGGAATGCCGTCCTGATAGGCAAGGACACGCGGCTTTCGGGCTACCTTATAGAAAGCGCTCTTACCTCCGGCATCTGTTCCATGGGGATGGATGTTACTCTCGTGGGGCCTATCCCAACCCCCGGCGTAGCGTTCTTGGCAAGGACATTGAGGCTCGACGCGGGAATAGTTATTTCGGCGTCGCATAATCCGTTCGGCGACAACGGCATAAAGATTTTTTCATCGGATGGCTTTAAGCTTTCGGATGAGTTGGAGAGGGAGATAGAAAGGCTGACAGCCGATGAAGGATTTCCTTCGAAAAGACCCGCAGACGATAAGATAGGCAAGGCTTACAGGCTCGATGACGCTGCCGGGAGGTACATCGAATATATAAAGTCCACAATCCCGAAGGGCGTGGATCTCGAAGGCCTGAAGGTTGTCGTGGATACGGCAAACGGCGCTGCTTATAAGGTTACGCCATGGCTTTTAAGGGAGCTTGGAGCAGAGGTGGTATCCATAAATGATAAGCCTACCGGCACTAATATAAACGACAACTGCGGTTCATTGCATCTTAAATGCATTGCAGATGCCGTAAAGGAGCATAACGCCCATCTGGGAGTAGCGCACGATGGGGATGCGGACAGGACGCTTTTTGTAGACGAGAAGGGCAGAGAAGTGGACGGAGATATGATATTGGGCATATGGGCCACAGACCTAAAAAAGGAAGATAGGCTCAAAGGAAACGGCGTGGTAGCCACTGTTATGACTAACCTTGGCCTTGAAAAATATCTGACCGGAAAGGGCATAAGGCTTGTAAGGACAAAGGTCGGCGACAGGTATGTAGTCGAAGAGATGAAGAAAGGCGGTTATAATCTCGGAGGCGAACAGTCCGGCCATATGATTTTCTTTGATTACAATACGACAGGAGACGGCCCTATAACGGCGCTTCAGGTCTTATATTTGATGAGGAAGAAGAATAAGCTCATTTCCTAATTGGCTTCGGATATAGACCTTTATCCACAGGTGCTTTTGAATATCGAGGTTTCCGGCAAAAAGGATTTAAAGGAAATTCCGGAGATAACAAAGGTTATAGACAAATCCGTTAAAAGGCTCGGCAGCAAGGGAAGGGTGCTGGTGAGGCCGTCCGGCACGGAGCCGAAGATAAGGGTTATGGTAGAGGCGGAGGACAGAAAGACGGCGAATGAAACGGCTGAAGATATAGCAGAAGTAATACAGAAGGCGATAGGCGATAGGTTGCGTATAGAAGAATAATTTTATGCCCATAGCCTATTGCTCATAGAGATGACCTATTTTATCTCATTTATTTACGGCGCCTCGCTTTTTTATGTTCATAGATTTTTCCCCATCGCAGGCATTTTACTATCGTTAATACTATTTGCCGTTTTTGTCGTTAAGAGGAGACATCGAGTATTGCCTGTCGCCGTCTTTATTATCATTGCCGCTTCAGGTTTTTATTACGCAAAGGCGTCCTATACTCCGGAACAGTCTTTTCCTGACATCGGGGGAGATGTTTATTTTCTAAATCCGGGCGGCAGTGCGAACCATTTAGCGGGCAGTATGTCGATTAACGAAACAGACGCCGGCAGCGCGGGTTTTTTTCAAAGAGCGAGGTTAAAGATCAATAAGAATATCAGGGATAATTTTTCGGAAGAATCAGCCGCGTTTCTCATGTCTATAATAACAGGGGAGCGAATCCTGACGCCAAAAGAAACGAGGGACGCGTTTAATTCGACAGGACTCGCTCATATCCTGAGCATATCGGGCGCTCACTTCGGATTGCTGCTTTTTATATTGTTCAGGATATTTAGGTTTTCTGTTAAAAAACTGCCGTATAATTTATTCGTCAGGCTTTCCCTGCATCTTACTCCCTCGCAGATTGCCGCAATACTATGCGTTCCTTTTATGATAGGCTATCTTGGCATTTCCGGAATGAGCGTGCCGGCTATAAGGGCTTTTATCATGATAAATCTTTTTCTCTTCGGCCTTATGATCCAGAGAAAGGGATTCTGGCTTAATACGCTGCTCTTTGCGGCTGTTATTATCATCTTGATTCAGCCTAACTCGATTCTCGACCTGTCGTTTCAGCTTTCGTTTATCGCTGTCTTGGGCATAGGCATTGTATCGGAATATAAAAGAGATGGGGTGGTGGAGCGTTGGAGTAATGATAACAAGAAGTCGTTATTTCATCGTTTCATAAGTTCATTGCTCCATTACTCCATTGCTCCATTAAAAATTTCTCTCGCTGCGACTATCGCCACCGCCCCTTTGGTGGCTTATTATTTCCATTATTTCTCGGTTATATCGCCGCTCACGAATCTGATTTTCACGCCGGTTATCGGATTCATTATACTTCCGGCTGCGCTTGTGCTTTCATTCGTTTCTCTCGTTTTTAATGTTTTCCCTCTGCATTCCTTGATAGATGCCATTACCTCTTTGGTAATCGCTTTGATAAAAATGACGGCGCAGTTGAATTTTATCGACATAAAGATTCCGGCATTTCCTTCTATTTTATTGATCACGTTTTATCTCGGGGTTATGGTTTATATAGTTGTAGGCAATAGGCGAGAGGCAATGGGCGATAGTAAAAATAGTTCAGGGAACCCTATAGCCTATGGCCTATGGCCTATAGCCTTGCCGATTATGATTGCCTTTATTCCTATCATCATATATTCATGCATCAAAATATTAGAATACGAAGGCATGCGTATCACCTATATCGATGTCGGGCAGGGGGATTCCGCGGTTATCGAATTGCCGGACAAAAAGACGCTTGTATTGGATACCGGCAGAAAAGGTTTTCAAACGGCCGGATATTTGAGATACAAAGGGATTAAAACGATAGATGCGGTTATTCTGTCGCACGGACAATCAGACCACGCAGGCGGAATGCGGTATCTTTTAAAAAATTTCAAAGTCCATGAGATATGGGATAACGGCAGGCTGGTTTATCCAGAGGATTTCCTTGCAAATATGCATGAAAATATAACACACAGAAAACTTCAACGCGGGGACATTGTCGAGGGCAAAGGGTACAGGATTACGGTTCTGCATCCATACGACGGTTCTTACACACTGTATTCCGATGACAATGACGAAAACAACGACTCGATTGTATTGAAGATTCAGAGTAAAAATAATTCGTTTCTTTTTACAGGAGATATAGAAGAGGAGGCGGAGGACGATATTGCCCATCTTGAAGAATACCTTAAGAGCGGTGTTTTAAAAATCGCTCATCACGGAAGCAAGACGTCTACGTCTCAGGCTTTTCTGTCCGCTGTTTCTCCTGAAGTCGCGGTGATAAGCGTCGGAAGGAAAAATACATACGGTCATCCTCATGATGAAACAATAGAAGCGCTCGACGGCGTCGGAATATTCATGACCGATAAAGACGGGGCTATTGGTATTAAAGAACTGCGCGATGGAGGGCTTGAGATAAAGACATGGAGGGAGTTTCAACTATCGGAAGCGAAAAATACAAAAGACGAATTGCTGAATTTAAAAAAATTGTTTCTAATATGGTAGACCCATATCCGTAATTATCAGGATGTAAGGCATACTTCAAAAGCCTTTACTAAGTGTAATTACAAGTGCAATCCGAAGATTATCTTTGTATCATTGAATAAGAAAGCAAAGTTGTAGCTCACAAGAAAGAGAATGTTGTTATGACATTCTATGGAGTAAAGGCTTTTTCAGCACGCCTCACATCCCATAATTTATAGTCAAACATTAAAAAGGCATGGAAGGTATGGTGGAAAAGACTTTACCGGCTAAATTTTCAACCGGCATACGACTTCCCGTCATCCGCATCGGTGCTTGCTTATTGGGTAATTCGCCAAATATCTATGCTCTGAACGTAATCCTGCACTTGTAAAGGCTTTGAAGCCGTGCCTTCCATGCCTTCAGCCTACGGATTATGACCGGCCATGATTACCAATTAGGGGCATATGATGTTTCGATATGGATTATGTTAAAATTTAAAAACTATGATTGCGATTGTTGATTATGGGATGGGCAATATACGGAGCGTTGAGAAGGGCTTCGCAAAAGTCGGCGCTGATGTCAGGATAACGTCAGATCCGAAAATTATTGCCGACGCAAAAGGGATAGTCCTTCCGGGCGTAGGCGCGTTCAGGGACTGCATGAAGAATCTCGACAATCTCAAACTGCTCGACTCCATTGTGAAGGAGATACAAAAGGGAAAGCCGTATCTGGGCATATGCCTCGGCTTGCAGATATTATTCACCGAGTCGGAGGAGTTCGGCATATGTAAAGGGCTGGACGTATTCAACGGGAAGGTCGTCAAATTCAGATTCGAAGGCAATCAGCAATTATTGAAGATCCCGCACATGGGATGGAATACCGTGAAGTTGGCCAGAAAGCCGCCCATATTCGACGGTATTCAGGATAATTCGTATTTCTATTTTGTCCATTCTTTTTATGTGGCTCCGGAAGAAAGAACTATCATTGCAGGCACGACAGAATACGGGATTGAGTTTACTTCGATGGTCTGGAAGGATAATGTATTCGCAACCCAGTTTCATCCTGAGAAGAGTCAGGAACTGGGCCTGACCATATTAAAAGGATTTAAAGAATTCGTGACGGCGCAATGAACGTAAAAAGCGTAATTCTCGGCACTGCGGGTCATATCGACCACGGCAAAAGCTCACTCGTAAAGGCCCTTACAGGCATAGACCCTGACAGGTTAAAAGAAGAGAAGGAGAGGGGCATAACCATAGACCTCGGTTTTGCCTCCATCTCCTATCCGGACGGTCTCAACGTAGGCATTGTCGATGTTCCGGGTCATGAAAAACTTATCAAGAACATGCTGGCGGGCGCGGGCGGCATCGATATTGTTTTGATGGTCATTGCCGCGGATGAAAGCATAATGCCTCAGAGCAGGGAGCATCTTTCTATATGCGAATTGCTTAAGATTAAGGCCGGCGTTATTGCAATAACAAAGGCAGATCTCGTGGACGAGGAGTGGCTTCAGCTTGTCACCAGCGAAGTCAGGGATTTCGTAAAAGGCACGTTCCTCGAAAACGCGGAAATAATTCCCGTATCGGCAAAGACCGGTCTTAATCTCGAAACCCTTAAGGAAAAGATAAGGGCAATCTGCGGCGCGATTAAACCCAAAATGATAAACGGTTTATTCAGGCTTCCCATAGACAGGGTTTTCACATTGAAAGGCTTCGGCACTGTAGTAACAGGGACGGCGCTGTCCGGTACTATAGCGCTGGATGCGGCTGTTGAAATACTTCCGTCAATGGTCTCCTCGAAGGTGAGGGGACTCCAGACTCACGGCAAAAGCGTTGACAAGGCGTATGCGGGACAGAGGATAGGCGTTAATCTGCAGGGCGTGGATAAGGAGTCTCTGGAAAGGGGAGATGTCGTTGTCCCTCCCGGCCGCTTTGTTCCTACAAAGGCAGTGGACGCAAAACTCGAGATGCTTGCAGGCGCGCCTGTTGTTAAAAGCCGGAGCCTTGTCCATTTTTACTCGGGCACATCGGAGACTATTGCCCGGATTGTAATTTATGACAGGGATGATATAAAGGCAGGAGAGTCGTGCTATTGCCAGTTCAGGCTCGTTGAGCCGGTTATTGTCTTATCGGGAGACAGATATATCATCAGAAGGTTTTCTCCTCTCGAAACGATAGGCGGTGGGGAGATACTCGATCCGCATCCCGGCAGGAGAAAGAAAAAAGAAGGGGTGGATGACCTGATAATCCTCGAAAAGAGAAGCCTTAAGGATAAGATAGAAGCGAAGGTTAAAAAGGCTCGCTTTAACGGCTGCTCTGTGCCTGAGATCGAGGGCTGGATACAGGGAGAAATACCTGAAATAAAGTCAGCCGTAGAACAACTCGCAAAGGAAGTAAAACTGATCAGGGCTCAGGATGCGCTGCTTCACAGCGATAGTTTCAATGCGTTTAAAGAAGCGGTCAAATCGATACTGACCCGTTTCCACAAGGCCAATCCTCTGAAACCAGGCATGTCCAAGGAGGAATTGAAGGCTAAGATGCCGTTGCCTGCCTCCCGGTTCCCTGATCTCATTTCTCTCATCGGCGATATTGCAACCGACAAGGATATATTGAGGCTTAAGGATTTTAAGGTATCCCTGTCCATGATCGACGAAGGGATGAAAGACAGAATAATCAATGCTCTGAATAAAGACGGCTTTCAGCCTCCTTTAAAGCCGGAAATTGCTCAGAAATTATCCGTCGGCGAAAAAGACATCGGCGACCTTCTGAAACTCCTTGCAAAAGAAGGAGCGGTCGTCAGGATCAACGATTCCATGTATATTTCAAAAGAGCAATACGACAAGATGATCGACAGGCTGAGAGACTTTTATTCGAAAAAGAACGAGATGACGGTCGCCGAATTCAGGGACATTCTCGGCACATCCCGTAAATATGCGCTTCCCATGCTTGAATATCTCGACTCCAGCAAGATTACCCTGAGGGTTGGGGATATTAGAAAATTCGTGTTAAAATAAAATATGCGAAGAAAATTATTTTGGATACTCGCAATATTGCTTATAGGTTTTTTGCTGGGCGGTATTACGTATCATCTGCTCGGCAAGGCGACGAAGCCCTCATATACGCTGTTTGCCCCCCGCGTACCGAAACAGATGGAGGAGACTAGCAGGGCCTTTTCGGAGATTGTAAAGGCGGTATCTCCGGCAGTAGTTAATATATCGAGCACAAAGGTGG
>JACREW010000199.1 GCA_016212685.1 Nitrospirota bacterium | reverse complement strand
TAACCTCCAGGACGGTCGATTACTAAACCATCCCAGATTTGTGAATCTATTTTCAAATCAGAAACACTCATAAATCCTCTCAAATAAACACCCATCAATACTTTTCAGCCACGACCGGTCATCTTAACCGGACACTACTGTAAAAATATATCAAAAAACATGCATTAAGTCGAGGGGCTTTAATTCATAATCCGTAGCCAAAAATTTCAACACAAAGTGCATGTCCGCTTCAATGACTTTATCAACCGAACTTTTTACCACATTCTCTTATACCCGTCCTCCGCATCGGCGATAGCCATTAATGAAGCATATATTATCTTTGTTTTACATAAAAAACAACACTTATAAAGGCGTTGAAGCGGATTTGCGCTTTGTGTCATTACGGATTATGGCAGGTCAATGAGCCTCCGACCAGTTTTTGCCATGTCCGATATCCACCCTGAGCGGCACCGATAGGGTCATGGCGTTTTCCATTTCATGTTTTATTAATTCACGGGCGGGTTCGATTTCGTTTTCCGGCGCTTCGAATAAGAGTTCGTCATGGATTTGCAATACCATTTTTGTCTTGAGATTTTTTTCTTTAAGCCTGTTCCATATGTTTATCATCGCTATCTTGATTAAATCTGCGGCGGTCCCCTGGACAGGCGTATTTATCGCGAGCCTTTCCGCCTGCTGCCTTATATTGGCGTTATGGCTGTTTATTTCGGGTGTCGGCCTTTTCCTGCCCATGACGGTCACGACATAACCTTGTTGCTGCGCGGTCTTGATCGTATTTTCCATATACTGTTTTACGCCGGGGTGTTTATCGAAATATTGTTCGATGAAGGCAGAGGCCTCTTTGGGCGGGATATTAAGCGCCTCGGACAATCCGAAAGGGCTTATTCCATAAACCACTCCGAAGTTCACGGTCTTGGCAACCCTTCGCATATCATCGGTTACCGCCTCTCTTTCAATGCCGAAGAGTTCGGACGCGGTTCTCGAATGGATGTCGATATCTTTTTTAAACGCGTCGATCAAACCTTCGTCATTGCTCATATGGGCGAGTATCCTTAACTCGATCTGAGAATAATCCGCCGAGATAAGCACGCATCCTTCATCCGCCGTAAAAACCTCCCGCACCTTTGTTCCCCAATCCCCGCGGACGGGGATATTTTGAAGGTTAGGCTCGCTGCTGCTCAATCTTCCGGTTGCGGTAACGGTCTGATTAAAGGAGGTGTGCACCCTTCCGGTCTTTTTATCGATGAGCTTCGGCAGGGCGTCCACATAAGTTGTTTTTAACTTATAAAAGGTTCTGTAATTGAGGATCTCCATTGGAAGTTCGTGGACTTTCGAGAGTTCTTCGAGCACATCCATTCCTGTGGAATACCCCGTCTTCGTCTTTTTTAAAGGCTTAAGCCCAAGCTTTTCAAAAAGTATTTTCTGCAACTGTTTAGGTGAATTGATGTTGAAATTCTCACCCGCGCCGGCATATATCCGCGATTCGATTATTCCAAGTTCCCTCTCCAGTTCTTTCGACAGTTCTTCGAGCCTTTCTTTGTTTATCCTCACGCCTTCTTCTTCCATGCCGGCAAGGACATAGATCAAAGGCATCTCGATATCGAAATATAAGTCTTCAAGACCTTCGTCTTTGAGTTTTTCAAAGAGGATATTTTTTAATTCCATTGCCAAAGCCGCATCCTCGGCAGCATACTGGGTCGCCTCGTCTATCGGCACATCCGCGAATGAATGCAGTTTGCCGAGAACCTCGGTAAAGGGTCTTTTTTTGTGCATGAGATATTCGAGTCCGACATTTTCAAGGCTGTGATCGGGCTTATTGGGGTTGAGCAAGTAAGCTGCGAGCATTGTATCGTATAACCTGCCTTTTACATGAATCCCTTCCTGCCTTAATATGAGGATGTCGTATTTCAGGTTATGCCCTATCTTTGAGATTGATCCATCTTCGAGTGTTTCCTTTAATATGCTCAAGGCATCTGGGATATTCGCGCCGTGCTTATGTCTTATCGGAACGTAGTATGCCTTGCCTTCTTCCCTGCATAACGCAATGCCGATTATCATGTCCGATATCGGATCCTTGCCCGTTGCCTCGATGTCGAAAGAAAGCTCGGTAAGGGGAGAGGAGGGATGGACTATAGGCGGAGGAGCGGAAGAAGTTTTAGAGACAGGTTCCTCTGATTTAGGTTCGTTGCCGCTTTTAAAAAGAGGAAATTGTTCCATGCCCGTAGTTTATCAGAAGCAGAAGTTGTATATAAAGGGAATGTATAAGTTCACTACATATGAGACAAAACCGAGGGGGTATTTAGTATCAATAATGCCATTGTTTTTGAAATTGACCTCTTATCTCGGTTTCAGTATCTCTTTTATCAACTGCAGCGTCCCCGTTAATCCGTAACTCTGCAGTATAGTCCTGAACTTTGAAAGCCATGAATACAGAAAATCAAAAGGCCTCAGGATATTCTTATCCATGGCGTAATCATATTCCCACACCCGGCTCTCTCCTGCGCCGAGGTTTTTTAATATCTCCCATACCCTCTCTTTATCACTGTCAAGCGAATAGACATTTATGGCGCTCGGGTCTTTGTTCCAGTATTTAGCGCTGCTTATCTCTCCCGAATCTATTAAGGGCGCCAACCCCTGCGCCAATGCCTCGATCTTTTCCTTGCTGTCGAAGATTATCCATTTGCCTCCGTGCCTTATCCATTCATCCCTATCAATCGCCCTTTGAACGTCCGGCAGCAGCCATACCCAGAGCAGGTCTTCTAATTTATGCATGAGAGATACCTCCTTTAATACTTCAACTTCTTTCTGAGGGTCAAACGGTTGATGCCGAGGATGCGCGCGGCCTCCGATTGGTTTTCCTTTGTGTGGGATAAGACATAATCGAAAATATATTTATCCACCTCGGCGTGTATCTTTTCGTAAATATTT
>JACREW010000203.1 GCA_016212685.1 Nitrospirota bacterium | reverse complement strand
TATACCTATTACCTTTGCGTTTCAAACCGCTAAAAAATATTTCGGCATCGTCAATGCCGGGGCTGTAGTGGGCGCGTTATGCATGCTTATTGCGTTTTATGCGCTTTATCGTCTCGAAGAGACTTTTGGAAAAGACCTCAATTATGTCGAAGAATAAGGATTGATAGGAGCATGATGAAAGATCGTTTGCAGCTTGCCTTAATGCCTGTTGTTTTCGCCTTGACGCTTTTCGTGAGCGCGGGACTTCTTTTTCTTGTGGAGCCGATGATAGGCAAAATGATATTGCCCCTGCTCGGCGGAACTCCTGCAGTCTGGAACACATGCATGATGTTCTTTCAGGTTTTGCTTTTAGCCGGCTATTGCTATGCGCATATCATAGCAGGCCGCATGACCGTTAAGCGCCAGATGATCGTCCATATCGCGGTTCTTGCTTTTGCATTTCTCGTATTGCCCGTCGGCATATCGCGGCAGTGGCTTTCATACGGAGAGACGCATCCGATCGTAGCCGTTCTCGTGATGCTCTTATTCTCGGTAGGTCTGCCGTTTTTCGCGGTTTCGGCAAGCGCTCCGCTTTTGCAGAAATGGTTTTCCGCTACGGGCCATCCGTCTGCGGGAGACCCTTATTTCCTTTACAGCGCGAGCAATGTAGGAAGCATGCTTGCCCTTATAAGCTATCCACTATTGATAGAGCCGAGGCTGACGCTCGCAATACAGAGCCGTTGGTGGTCTGCGGGATATCTTATTTTGGTAGCTATGACGATTATAGCTGCTGTCTTGTCTCTCAAAAAACTGTCCATATGTTATGACGAAAATAAAGCCTCTGAAGGTGATTCCGGAGATTTGCCTCCGCAGTGCGCGGAGACAGCCATAAAGCCGAGCATTAGGGAGCGTCTGCGCTGGATCGCGTTTTCATTTGTGCCTTCGAGCCTGCTCTTAGGGGTTACGACGTTTATCAGCACAAACATAGCGGCAATCCCGCTCTTCTGGGTTGTGCCGCTGGCGCTTTATCTTCTTTCGTTCATTTTAGTCTTTGCGAGGATACCCGGAATCATTAACCGGCTTATGATATTTATATTCCCTCCGGCTATCCTGACCCTATTGTTCTTCGAGCTTTCCGATATAAGACCTTCGATACTGGTTTCATTTCTGGTACATCTCAGCGCCTTTTTTATTACCGCGATGGTCTGTCACGGAGAACTTGCAAGGCGCAGACCATCTGCGAGATATCTTACGGAGTTTTATCTCTGGATGTCTTTCGGGGGCTTGCTTGGCGGCATTTTCAATGCGGTTATAGCGCCTCTTTCATTTAATACGATACTGGAATATCCCCTCGGGATTATATTCGCATCACTGCTTTTGCCTGTCCTGAATGCGAATAGCCGGAATTCACTCTCTTTGCTCAAAAAAAGATTGCTTTATATAGGCGCTCCTCTGATCCTCGGTCTTTTGACATTCTGGCTTGTCATGGAATGGCCTGCCGGAAAGCTTGATCTTTCATTGTTGGATAAAGTTTTTGGGATAGGCGATTCCGATTCGATAATCACGTATGCAATTCCTGCATTTTTATGCTTCGGCCTTATTTTTATGAAGCGGAGATTTTTATTCGGATGCGGAGTCGGGGCATTTGTTGCAGCAGCACTCATCGCAAGCACATGGGATAGTAATATCGTCCATCGCGAGCGCAGTTTCTTTGGAGTTCTGGAGGTGAGGGATAAATCCAGCGGGGCCTACAGGATTCTCACCCACGGCACTACGCAGCACGGCATTCAAAGCCTCGATCCCAAACGCTCTCTGGAGCCGCTTTCTTATTATCACCGACAAGGTCCTATAGGGCAGGTTTTTAAGGAATTAAGCGGGCATAACCGCAAGTCGCGCATTGCGATAATAGGCCTCGGAACGGGAACTCTCGCGAGTTACGGAAGGCCGGACCAGCAGTTTACGTTTTATGAGATCGATCCGTCCGTAAAACATATAGCGACAAACACGGATTTATTCACCTTTCTTCACAATTGCAGGGCAGACTGGAAGATAGTTCTCGGCGATGCCCGGTTAAAGCTCGAAGACGCGCCTGATAATCACTATGAGCTTATGGTAATAGATGCCTTCAGCTCGGATGCTATCCCTGTCCATCTTTTAACGCGCGAGGCATTGCGACTCTATCTCTCAAAGCTGTCCGAAAAAGGTCTTTTGGCCGTTCATATCTCCAATAGATACATCGACTTGGAACCTGTGCTGCAAAAACTGGCTCAGGATGCCGGATTATCAGGCAGAATCCGGGACGACGACGAGGACAGGAAAATTCACAAGTACGGTTCGACATGGGTTATAATGTCAAAGAACGAGGCGCAGATGGGAAGGCTGGCTTACGACAAACGCTGGAGACAGCTTGAAGGCGATCACCGTTCCGTATGGACGGATGATTTCTCGAACCTGCTGAGCGCCCTTAAAAGGAGTTGAACGCATGACAGGCGTGATAGAATCCCTTAACATCTCGGCGTCGCCGTATATTAATGCGATACTGTCCATAGTCGCTTTTGTCGTTATAGCAAAGGCTGCTGATCTCTTTGTGGGCAAGGTGCTCAGCAGGGTCACCAAGTTCACAAAGAGCGATATCGACGACAAGATAATCGATGTAATCCACAAGCCGATATATCTGACCATAATATTGATCGGCATCGTGCTTACCATAGCGTACCTCAAACCATCCCCGAAGGTCGTTTTTTACACGGACGGCGTTATTTATTCGGTGATGGCGGTAATATGGATAGTTGCCGCTATAAGGATAAGCAATATTGTAATCGAAGACGCCATCCATAAAGTCTCCGATGTAACCGGATTGAGCAAAGACATCATTCCTCTTGTCGAGAATGTCTCTAAGATAGCGGTAATTATTGCGGGACTTATGGTCATACTGTCCATATGGAAGATAAATATAACTCCGATTATAGCATCAGCCGGTATCGCCGGCGCTGCCGTCGCCCTCGCGGCAAAGGATACTATAGCAAACTTTTTCGGAGGCTTAAGCGTTTTTGCGGACAGACCGTTTAAAATAGGGGATTTTATCGTTATTGACAAGGGAGAGCGCGGTGAAGTCGTTGCAATCGGCATAAGGAGCACGAAGATAAAGACCCTCGACGATGTGATGATAACCATTCCAAACGCCATAATCGCAGGCTCAAAAATAGTAAATGAGAGTGCGCCTACACCCAACCTCAGAGTAAGAATCCCTGTAAATGTCGCATATGGCAGCGATATAGACCCTGTGGAAAAAGCATTAGTAGAAATTGCCCTTCAGAACGGCAATATTCTGAATGACCCTGCACCGAAGGTGTTTTTCAACGCCTTCGGGGAATCGGCGCTGAACCTTGAGCTGTTGTGCTGGATAAAAGAGCCTGCCCTCAGGCTCAGGACTGTCGATGAGATAAACAGGGGCATATATAAAAAGTTCAACGAACTCGGAATCAAAATTCCCTTCCCGCAGAGGGACGTGCATTTGTATCAGGATAGGCAATAGGCAATAGTATAAACTGAAGGCTGAAGGCATATGCTCCAAGGGAGGATGCATGAGGATCAAGGTAACCTTCAGAGCCGAAAAGCTGCCCATTCTTTACAGCCACAGGTTTATGGCGCTGATAAAAGAGGCGCTCGAAAAATCCGATACCGCACCAAACACCAAAAAGAACTGTCTTGAGACAGATTTAAGCGCCGAGTTAGTAGAAAAATGGTATACTTGTAAAAAAATGGCATGAATAGAGGATGATGATGCTTGACTTAGAAAGATTAAAACCGATATTTGAAGATTACCATTATATAGCTGCGGCGTATCTTTTCGGCTCGCATGCGACAGGTAAAAAGGGACCGATGAGCGATGTGGATATTGCCTTATTGCTCAAAGAACCGCTCCCAAAGGGAAGGGAACTGATTCATGAGGAGGATTATCTGTCGTGCAGGATTGCTGATGCCCTGCAGGTTAAAGAGGTGGATTTAATAGACCTTAACAGACAGGGACTCATTTTTGTGCATAATGTCCTTAAGACTGGCAAGCTGATCTATGACGCGGACACTGATTTCAGAATAAAATTTGTAGCGAAAGTCATTTCTGATTACTGTGATTTTGAGCCAACACTCAGGTTTATGAATAACTATTATTTTGATGGTTATAGGAGGAGGCTCGCGAGATTATGAAAAAAGAAGATATTCAAACAAAAATTGATGTCATATTTGATAACCTTGAAAAATTGAAATTTTTCTCACCAATGACTTATGAGGAATTTATTGATGATTTCAGAAATATCGACGCAAGCCTTCATATACT
>JACREW010000198.1 GCA_016212685.1 Nitrospirota bacterium | reverse complement strand
GCTTATGATTTCATCACCAAACCATTCGACCCTGACCACCTTTTGCTCATAATCAAAAGGGCGATAGCAGAGAGAAATATTGCAAAGGAAAACCTGATAATGAAAAAGGAGTTCCAAAGATTTTTAGCGGTGCCTGAGACGGTTGGGATAAGCAAGGCTTGGGATGAGGTGATGGAAAAGGTAAAAAAGGTAGCTCCCCTAAAGACAACTGTTTTAATCTTAGGTGAAAGCGGGACAGGAAAGGAACTTGTTGCGAGGGCTATTCACCATATGAGCCCGAGGTCTAAGGAGCCGTTTATCGCGGTTAATTGCGCCGCGATCCCGAAAGATTTAATAGAAAACGAGATATTCGGGCATGAAAAAGGCGCGTTTACCGGCGCGGCTGAACTAAAGCCCGGCAGGTTCGAGCTTGCGGACAGGGGCACAATATTCCTCGATGAAATAGGAGATATGGAGATGCCTTTGCAAACAAGGCTTTTAAGGATATTGCAGGAAAATGAATTTGTGCGCGTTGGAGGCACAAAGACGATAAAGGTTGACGCGAGGGTGATTGCCGCAAGCAATAAAGACCTTGAAAAAGAGGTTTCCGAAGGCCGTTTCAGGGAAGACTTGTTTTACAGATTGAATGTATTCCCGATAATTATTCCGCCTCTCAGGGAAAGGCGCGAGGACATTATACCCCTTGCAAGGCATTTTGTTTCTTTATTCGCAAAAGAGATGAATAAACCGGAGCCGTCTATCTCTTCCGAAGTGGAAAATATGCTCTTGAGCCGTGAATGGAAAGGCAACGTGAGAGAGCTTAAAAACATTATCGAAAGGGCGGTTATCCTGTGCGAAGGGCAGACCCTGATGCCGGAACACTTTAGTTTTGGTGAAAACTCATTCCACGAAAAAATCGCTTCCGACGCGCCTTTACATGCAATCGCGGAATCTGCGGCGAGGTCAGCGGAAAAAGCGCAAATAGCGGAGGCGCTTAAAAAAACGCACGGCAATAAAAGCAGGGCCGCGGAGATTCTTAAGGTGAGTTATAAAACGCTTCTGAATAAGATAAAGAAATACCGGATTTCGTAAATATTGTGATATAATCTTTTTAAGGGTGGGGGTATAAATAGCAGCAGATATCAAAGGAAAAATGCGTAATATAGACGATAGAATAATTAAAGATTTTTTGGGTCTTATTATATCCCTAAAAGAACACATAAGAGACATGTATCTCTTCGGCTCAAGATGCAGGGATGATTGGAGACCTGATTCGGACTATGATATTCTGATTGTTCTCGGTGAGAAAAATAGAGAGGTGATAGACAGGCTTTATGATGCGGTAATGGAGATATTGCTTTCAACCGGGAAATTAATCTCTTTAAAGATATTCGCCGAAAAGGAATTCAATCGTTTGAAATCGATCCCAACGCCTTTTATGCATAATGTGATAAAAGAAGGAGAAAGACTTGGAAGCCGCAACTAAGGCGCTTATAGACGGATACCTGCAAAAGGCTGAGAAGAAACTTGAAGTAGCCGGGAAGCTCTTTAATTCAGGTGATTATGATGATGCCGTATCGAGGGCATATTATGCCGCTTTCCATACGGCGCAGGCCCTTCTTTTGTCTGAAGGAGAGACGGCAGAGAGCCATAAAGGCGTAGTTACGCTTTTTGGACTTTTATTTGTGAAAACCGGGAAATTTAGTAAAAATCTCGGTAAATATCTTGCTAATCTTAAAGACGACAGGGAAAGCGGAGATTACGAAATCTTTTCTTATATAGACCATGAAACTGCCGAAACAGCAGTAAACGAAGCGCGAGAGTTTCTACGACAAGGAAGGCTTTACTTAGAGAATATAAGATAAAGAAATACCGAATTTCGTAAATATCTAAATATGCCTATATATGGAAAATTAGCCCGTAACCGATATGACTTCATCGTAAGTAGTAACGCCCTCCAGCATTTTACTTATGGCTGTTTCCCTCAGAGCGACCAGTCCGTCGGCCCTTGCGGCTTCATGCAGCAGATGCATTTCGACACTTCCGGATAGTATAGCGCGTGTCTTATCCGTCAGTTCCATTACCTCGAATATTCCTGTCCTTCCTCTGTAGCCGGTGCCTCTGCATTCCGTGCATCCGTCGCCGTAATAAACGGTATAAGGCTTTTTGATCTGCAAATGCTCCATTTCCTCGCTGCTCAATACCCTTTCTCTTTTGCAGAACGGGCAGATTTTTCTTAATAACCTCTGTGCGACGACGCCTATTAATGTCGATGATATAAGGAATGGAGGCACTCCGAGATCGAGCAGGCGGATGATGGAGGAAGGCGCGTCGTTCGTGTGCAGGGTGGAAAGGACGAGATGTCCGGTCAATGCCGACTGCACGGAGTTTTCGGCTGTTTCTTTGTCTCTTATTTCTCCCACCATTATAATATCCGGGTCCTGCCTTAATATCGAACGCAGCGCAGCGGCGAATGTAACTCCGACATTTTGCTGCACTCCAACCTGATTGAATTCTTCGACTACCATTTCTATCGGATCTTCTATGGTAACTATATTTATTTCCGGCGACGACAGCGCCTTGAGAGTGGAATAGAGGGTCGTGGTCTTACCGCTCCCTGTGGGGCCGGTAACGAGTATTATCCCGTTAGGCCTCTTGATGAAAGCACTATAAAGTTGATACTCCCTCGGATAAAATCCCAACTGATCTATGTCCTGCAAAAGCACGTCCGGGTCGAATATCCTTATGACCGTTTTTTCGCCGAAGGCTACAGGAAGCGTGGATACCCTGAGTTCTATATCCTTGCCTTTATAGTTTGTCTTTATCCTGCCGTCCTGCGGCCTTCGCTTCTCCGTTATATCCATTCTTGAGAGCGTTTTAATCCTCGATATCAGGGGCGCGTGCAATATTTTCGGTATCGTATGTATGTGGTGCAATACGCCGTCAATCCGCAATCTGATAAGAGATTTTTCTCTTTTGGGTTCGATGTGAATGTCGCTCGCCCTCTGGTCGAATGCATAATGGAGGAGATATTCCGCCGCGTTTACGATATGCTTGTCCGTGGCCTCTATTTCTCCATGCCCACGGAGTTTTCGGCTGTTTCTTTGTCTCTTATTTCTCCCACCATTATAATATCCGGGT
>JACREW010000195.1 GCA_016212685.1 Nitrospirota bacterium | reverse complement strand
ACCACCATCAAGAGAACCGCTATGGATTCCATCATCGTAAAGCTCGACGGGTCGATGAAGGTTATATAATGGGCATAGAGGCTTCCGGCGATGCCTGCAAAGAACGCCCCCACGATAAAGACGATGAGCTTGTGCCGATTGACATCCTTTCCTATGGAGAGGCTTGCCACCTCGTCCTCGCGGATGCTCTTGAGGACCCTTCCGAATGGCGAATCCACGATCCTGTTTATTATGAATGCCGTGATGGAAACGAAGACCACCACTAATAGCAGATAAGCCCATACGGCCTGAAGCTCGAAGCCAAAGAATGAAAACTTCGGTATTCCGGGAAGCCCCATCGGCCCCCTTGTAAGGGAAACCCAGTTTTTCGATATTGAGTAAACGATAACCCCGAATCCGAAGGTGGCAAGGGCGAGGTAATCTCCTTTGATCCTTATGGAAGGGAATCCGATGATAAGGCCAAGCAGTGATGCGATAAAGGCTCCGATGACAAGCCCGATCCACGGGGATATCCCGTAATTCAGGGCAAGGAGGCTCGACGTATACGCCCCCACACAGGCGAATGCAATATGCCCAAGCGCCGCAAGACCCGTATAGCCGACAATGAGGTTGAGACTAAGTGTAAGGATAATATAGATGCCTGCGATGATTAGTATATGGAGAAAATATTCCATCAGAACCAATCCTTGTCGTTTTTCTTCCCCAGTATTCCACCTGGCCTGAACAGGAGGAAGACTATAAGCACGGCAAATGCTATCGTATCCTTCCATCCTGCCTGTATCTTCCATATGCCGAGGTTTTCAACGATGCCGAGGAAGAACCCTCCGAGCACGGCCCCGGGGATGCTTCCGATGCCTCCGATGATTGAGGCGATAATCCCCTTTAGGATAGCATTGAACCCCATTGTGGGCTCTATGTTCGTCTCAAGTGATATCAGGACCCCTGCCATACCTGCAAGGGCAGAGCCGATACCAAAGGAATAGAGGATGGTCTTTTCAGGATAGATGCCGGACACACTCGCGCCAATCGGGTCATCAGCCACCGCCCTTATGGCCTTGCCTATCTTTGTTTTATCTATAGCAAGCCAGATGATTGCTAAAAGGATTAAGGAGACGGAGAGGATAAGTATCTGGATGGGGGTTATGACCGCAGAGAATATCTGGTAGCCCTCGACCACGGGCCACGTTCTCAACGTGAGGATCTGCGCCCCGTAGATAAGCTGTAGGAGATTTTGTATAAAGATGAATACACCGAACGAGGCTATAAGAAAGACCAAACCCGGGGCGTTGTTCTTTCTTAAGGGGAGATATACGCCCCTGTCAATGGCTATGCCGAGAGCGGCCGAAAGGATTGAGGCAAAAAAAAAGAAATGACGGGGCCAAGCCCCGCGGTTATGGATAGGCTGTAGGCGAAATAAGCCCCCGCCGTATAGACCACGCCATGTGCGAAGTGGAAGAAGCGGATGGTCTTATAGATTACCGCAAAGCCGATGGCTATGAGGGCGTAGATTGAGCCAGTGATTATGCCGTTTAAAATGAATTGATATGCCAATTTATTACCGTTTAGGTCGTTAGGTCGAGATCCTTCAACCCTTGATCGACATGACGTTTTGTAATTACGCAATATCCGTTCCAAAGACCATCTTTTATGGTGCATGAGACTACCCGTTTTGCCAAGGTTTGAAGCTCGCGGACATTACCTCTCCACAAGAGATTATCGGACAACAAGCTGTCAAAAGCCTCTAATGTCACATGCAACTTTTGCTCCTTGGCAGACTCTTTCAATTCCGTTTTGCAAAAAATGTGAAAAAGTAGTGGTATGTCTTCCTTCCGTTCCCTCAACATCGGCAGCTTATACTTGCCGTTCCGCGACATCCTGTACTTGATGTCGGGACGCAACCTCCTGATACTGGTAAAGTGCTCATACAATAAATCCCCGAGTAGGCCACCAAGATATGACCCGTCCTTGATGAAATCCGTCGCCTTTTCTCTGCTTAGTTCATCAGGGTCTTCGTTCATAACTCCGACAACGAGACAGCAGTTAAGTCTCTTAATCTCGTCACCGTATTTCTTCATAAGTTCAAAATCATTTAGTCCGACATCCTTAATGGCTCCCAAAGGGATCATTTCGCCATTTTCGAGAAATCTCAGAAGGACCCCCTGGGAATCGATATCCATGCTATTCAGTTCGTCCAAAATGAGGGTGGGATATCTGGAGTATTCCTTGAGGTCGCTTACCTTTTTTATCTTAATATCTGCAATGGTCTCCTGGCGGATCTTCTGCAGGATCCCTTTGATGAGATGACCACTCTTCGATGTTCTTTGTGAAAAAAAGTTACTTTTAGTCGTTTCCATCTCGGCCTCAGCCCCAGTCACCATCCCCGACACGAGAGGCGCGGGTTTTAATGAGGCCATATTAACCGTATAGCGCGTTCCAGCGCAAAAGGACTTACTGAAGAGCCCCGGCATCTGCGAAAACGTGTCCTTTCCAGAACCGGCACCGCCTATTACAAGGACAGAGGGTAGGGTTTTGTCGTCCGCTTTTATGTTCCGCGCATCCTCCACTACCTTTCTTGTAAGTTCGACCATCTTTCGTGAGCATACAAGATATTTTTTGAATATAAAGCTGTCTTCCAATTTTTTACTTTTGTCTTCACTGCCTCTTTTTTCCCATAAATTAAAAAGGCCTTCCTCGATAGGCTCTGAGTGTTGTTCTTTTGATGAATGGCTTGCAAAAACATTTTTATAGGTTGTAGCATCATCGTGTTTTTGACAAACCTGCAAAGTGATTTCATGTTTTGACAGAAATTTTTGTTTTACTTTCTCATCAGTGGCCAAATGCTCACAAAAATGGTTGTGCATCAAGGCAAGGGTAGGCACATAGATTTCGTTTATGGCCTCAGCGATTTTGTATCCAATGTCTGAAAAGATTTTTTTCTTTTCGTCAGTATAAGCGATCGCAAATTTAATCCATATAGTGCCGTAGAAGATATGTGACGAGGCGATTGGAACAAAAAGAGAGCAGAACTTTGTATCTTTTGCCTCAACGGGATAAACTAATTTAATAAACCCGTAATGGAGCTTGCGGGAAAAGTTTGTGATGTTGTGTGGCTTACCATCGACTTGATGAACTGAGTTTGCAACTTCTTCGAAAATCTTCGGTGTAAAATTTGAAAACGACCCGAACCACTTTCTATCATAAGCATTATGCCCCTTGTGTTCTTCGTAGACTAATCCAACGCTCCGCTCTTTATCGCCCCGCTCTTTATCGTTTGGGATTTCTGCTGTAAACTTATTATTTTTCCATCTTTCAAAAGCAGCATGAGTAAACCATGAACTTTTACTCAAGAGCATTATCTTTTTATTTAAACTGTAGTCATCCTTACGAGGTTCATAATTTATCTGCCAATCTTTCGTAAGATTTACCATCCCATCTGGCACATCAGGGACAAGCATAGACCTTTCTATCATCCTAACGGCAAAAGGCGCCAGAAGATAGGCGTCTTTAGAGATATCCTGGGTTTTGCACAGTGGCTGGTGGAAAAAGTATTCATGGAATGCAAAGATGGTAGACTGGCGGTACTCTTCAAGTGATTTCCTAATCACATCCTCCAGTCTGCGGTTACAACTGTAGGTGGTTATATAGAAGAGTTCGTAGAGGTCGTCAAGTGTTTTATTATCGCTCATAGAGGTCCTGCCATATACTT
>JACREW010000196.1 GCA_016212685.1 Nitrospirota bacterium | reverse complement strand
CCCCCAGAACCCCGTCATTGTCTCCTCCGGCTGGGACAAGCTCGTCAAGGTACGTTCATTTTTCTTGCGACGAAAACACTACCCCCCAAACTGTTACGATATGATGCTTTGCAACCTAAAGTATTTGCTACTTCAGAGCCTTCGGGCCATGAGACAAACATTCACCGGCGGACTGAGGCAACAATATCACACTGCTTTATTTGAGATTGCTGGTCGTTCTTTACAGTATCAACGTTTTCATCACATTTGTTCTTTCGCAGTCAGGTATGGTCCGGCATTGGTGGCTTGCGCGTCGCGAGATCAGGGGCTGGTATAGAAAGCTGCTCATAAACGGGATAGGCCTGGTTTTGTGCGCATCGATTCTGACATTTATGCTTGTGTTCAAGTTTTTCGAGGGCGGCTGGGCAACGCTTTTGATTACGGGAACGCTGATTTTACTGGCGATTCTTGTCAAGCGGCATTACAAAGGCGTAGGCGTTCTTCTTCGCCGGCTTGATTCGCTTGTCCATACGCCGGAGTTTTCCGCTGCCGGTCTTTCGCCCGAGGCGACCGCGATAGCGGTTCCTGAACCGAAGTTTGATCCCAACGGTAAAACCGCCGTATTGCTCGTCAGCGGTTTTAACGGAATGGGCCTGCATACGCTTTTCGGGATTTTGAGAATGTTCGGCGGAGTATTCAAGAATTTCGTGTTTGTGCAGGTGGGCGTCCTCGACGTGGGAAATTTCAAGGGAGTTCAGGAAGTCGGCCATCTCGAAACACAGATAAAATGCGACGTCGAGCGATACGTGCAGCTTATGAAAAGAAACGGTTTTTACGCCGAGGGCATCTGCGAAATCGGCGTCGATGTCATTGACGAGGTCATGAAAATCACGCCCAGGATTATTGAGCGGTTCCCGCAGGCGATGTTCTTCGGAGGCCAGCTCGTTTTTGAAAAGGACTCTTTTGTTCACCGGCTGCTCCATAACCACATCGTTTTCGCGCTCCAGCGAAAACTTTATCACCAGGGTATCCCCTTCGTAATTTTACCAATAAGAGTTTATTAAAAGGTGAGAGATGAATATTAAGGCGATAGAAGATGTGTACTTGAAGGTTCTGAAAACAGAAACCTTACTGTAAGGAGAGAAACATGTCTAAGCGAATGGAAGAGTCAGCATGGGACCTCGAACATTTTGATATCACGAAGTCAGAAATGAACGAAAGGATTAAAATGTGCAGTTCTTATCTTGGCTGGAAACATACTATAAGACTTATTACTGATAAGGAAATTCCTTTTAATAAGTTGAAGGTTGCTGAGGTAGGATGTGGAACGGGAACATTTTCTCTTATATTAGGTCTCTTGGGCGCCTCCATAACCTTAATAGATTTTAATCAAAAGGTTCTTGAAGGAGCAAAGAAGATATACAACTTGTATGACTGTAAAGCAGAATTTATAAAGGCTGACTGCCTCGATGTACCGCCCAAAGAAATAACAGGAACTTTTGACCTTGTTATTTCCGGAGGGTTAGCCGAGCATTTTATAGGAGAAGATAGGGAGCAATGTATTAGGTATCACAAACTTTTATTAAAAGATGGAGGTTTTGCCTTTATAGGAGTTCCAAATAGATTCAGTCCATTTTATCAAGGGATAAGGTTATTTCGTAAACTTTCAGGAACTTGGTCATTTGATGTAGAGGTCCCTTTCTCAAATATGGAACTAAAGAGAATAGCAAAGATAGTTGGTTTTAAGGAGGCTTATGTTATAGGTAATGCGCCATTGCGTAGGGATTTCCTTGTTTACTCTCGTGGTTTTGTGTCTGCGCTTGTAGATATATTTCCTAAAGGTTTTAGTAGAAAAATCAGAACGTGGAAAACCAATATAAAGGTTCAAAAAGGATTATCATCACATACTTCAGAAGATATGAGAAAATATTGCTTAGATGAGGCGGAATCAATTAAACAGAATATTCATAATGAGCTGCCGCATATTCTGACTAATAGATTTAGCGCTGGACTTATTCTCTTTGCTTTTAAATGAAGGGGAAATTAAATTAATATGATCCATAAACCCATTCTTCTCATAAGACCTCCTATGAGATTCCTGCCTAATAGGTCTATCGATATGATAGACCTTCCGCTCGGCCTTTTATATATAGGTGCGAGCCTTGAGGGTCATGGCTATAATGTTGCGCTCATAGACGGCGTTATGCCGGATAGCGACTATAAACATCTTCAGGATGCTGAAAATCATTTCGGCATAACCGTTGATGATATGGCAAAAAGAATAAAGGCATTTGATTTTGATATTGCGTGCATATCAGCCCAATATACAGTGCAGTTCCCAAATGCCGTAAAGATGGGTGAATTATTGAAGAGGATTAAGCCTGATTGCAAGGTATTAATAGGCGGCGCGCATGTAACTGTTCAGCACCGGGAGATTATTTCACGACATGACTGTTTTGATGTAGCAGTAAGGGGAGAGGGAGAATATTCAGTAATCGATGGCGTAGAGGCGATTCGGGAGAAGGGAGATTTATCGGCAATAAAGGGCGTCACCTATCGCAGCGGTGATGAAGTTATATCAACGGAAGATAGAGAACATATAAAAGAACTTGACAGCCTTCCATTCCCCGCATATCACCTTGTGGATATGGAGAAATTTTTCAGGCTTAATAAAAAATTTGCCTCAAGGACTTCGTATGCCTTCAACGGTTCTGAAAGGGGCGTGTCCCTTATGACGAGCAGGGGGTGCCCTCATAAATGCAGTTTTTGTTCCATTCATCTGCATATGGGAAGACGATGGAGATACCACTCTCCAGAGTATGTATTGAGGCACATGGAATATCTTATCAAGACTTGCGATGTTAAGTATTTTCATCTTGAAGACGATAACCTGACAGCGAATCCCAAACGATTTGACAAAATACTCGACGGCATTATCGAAAGGAAATATCGCATACGATGGGATACTCCCAATGGCGTCAGGGCAGATACGCTAAATTTAGAGCTCCTTAAGAAATGCAGGCAGACCGGGTGCGCCTTTCTGATTTTCGGCATAGAGTCCGGCGTTCAGCGGGTACTTGATGAGGTAATAAACAAGGGCACAGAGATCGCGGATATAGAGAAGGCTGCTGAACTTGCTCAAAAAGCAAAGGTGAATACCCGTGGCTTTTATTTAATCGGCAACCCGGGAGAGACAAGGGAGGAAATCAGGGCAACCGCTTCCCACGCCTTAAAGATGATGAAAAAGTATGACTGCTCCGGCGGAATAGGGGTGGTAGCGCCTCTCTACGGAACGAAGGCCTACGAGGATTCTGTGAAAAACGGTTATCTCAGAAAGAAGATGACGCCTGAAAACATTGCGGAGGGGTATAGTATAAGTGGAATGCTAAAGACAAAAGATTTTGACCCCGAATTCCTGCGCTCCGTGCTTGAAGATTTTGATAAAAGCATAAGCCCGCTCCTAAAGTGGATATTCATTAAAAGAATTCTGATCAATCCAATGCTGCTTTTCTATTGTATAAAAGCGGCGTTTACCCTGCCGCCTTCTCGATGGG
>JACREW010000011.1 GCA_016212685.1 Nitrospirota bacterium | reverse complement strand
TCCAGTAGTCGCCTCTTTTTTTGCATCCAGTTATCATGCCAGATTTTTAGCCTCTTTTAAAACCCTCAAATCTTTGTCAGTTATGCCTTCCCTGCCATAAAAGCCGCTTGCTTTACCCACTCTCTTACACGATGAGCCTATTTATCGGTGTTTACCATGACTTTCTCCATCCCAAAACCTCCTTTGCTGTCATATGGCTATTCTATCACAAAACAGCCTGTCTCAATTAGGCTACTTCTTCCAAGACTATTTCTTCCTTTTTGCATAAAGAAATCTGTCGTGTTCACGTGCTACCGGAGAACCATCTCCCGAACCGATACCGATAATGCTCCAGACAGAGTCTTCTTTTGTCTTCATAACCTGCTTTGAAAATTTTTCGGACAAAAACTCTCTGATAATCTGGAGAATGCTATTTTTTACTTTTTTTGGCATATCCAACCCGGAAACTTTCACCTTACCTCTCAATCCTATACACCGCCGTGGCCTCTGCCCAATCATCCGGCTCAAGCTGATTGAGCCTTTTCACCAAATCGCTTATCATGCCAGTAGATTTTGCGTCGTAGACCTTAAACATGCCTTCCTGAAAACCGAGGGGCACAATATCCTCTTTTTTCCTTGTGGCTATAACCTTTATCTTTTCTTCCGCTGTATTGCCTTTATAGTCCGGCAGGAACAGCGCTTTCAAACGAATTGAGCTATTGGCCGGAGGGAATTTATATGCCTTTTCAGCCGCAATAAAATTCTCCCGATTCATCGAATTCGGCAGCAGCAAGGTAACGGAGCCGTCGGCAGCGACCGAAAAGATATATACATAGCAGTTCTTGCTCGCCTGATAAAATATCTTTACCTCATCGCCTTCTTTCATTACGGATTTTGAAAGCGAAAGCTTGATCGATATGCCGTGCCCTTTTTCAGGATAGACAGGCTCTATAAGGGCTTTGAGCCTTATTTTGTAAAGATTCCTGTCCTTATCATCCCAGCCTTTTTTAATTATCTCGGTCTTCTCTATTTTCCCCCTCACAGCGGCGTAAATGAGATCTTCCGCAAGCTGGCTGTTTGAGACGAGGGTATGTGATCTTATAAACACGCCGACTGCCTTTTCGACCGCCTTGCTCTGGGCGTCCTTCTTAGCCCTCGCAATGACCTCTTTCGGAGTGTCAATCTCGCTCATGTATGCCTCGCCGTCTGACTCCACCCATACGGACTTTTCAGAGGCAAAGACTTGAGGACTAAAAAAAAGCACTGTCATTCCGAGCATAGCGAGGAATCTCGTTGTTAAAGATTGTGGAGCCTGTTCCGAACCTGCTTGAGATTGCTTCGGCTGAAAAGCATTAGCCTCGCAATGACAGGTGAGGAATCTCACTCCTCGCAATGACACTAAAATCCTTTCAATCATAATCAATTCCTCAAAAACACCTTCTTTTTTTCAGGCGCAATCAACTGGGGAGTCTGTTCATTGTTATAGACCTTTCTGGCTGTGCGTCCAACATGAGGTTTTAAATAATCAAACAGTTCTCCTATTTCTGTTATGCCGTCTTTGATTCCCTTTAGCATAAAGTAAGTAAACAGTCCATGTCCTTTTTCCTCGTATGTTGAACTTATCTGGTCTCCTGATGAGGATGAAAGGACTGCTACTTTTGATGGAATTGCTGAACTTTCCATTGTCATTACAAGCGGTCTTGAACCTTTTGCTATGACAGATCTTCCTCCTGCACCTGAAAAACACGAATCAAGGGCAACGATTATCTCTTTTGCCTGAAGTTTTCCAAGAGACTCATAAAGCCTCTTCAATGAGTATCCTGTCTCGGCAATAAATGTCGGGTCTCCATCATAGGGAACAAGGTAGGCGTCTCCTGTTTTCGGATTCGGCGCGCCGTGTCCCGAATAATAAATAAAGACCGTACTGTCTTTTTCAACGTTGTTCCAGAGCCATTTTTCAAAGTATTTTTCAAAATCGCTCTTTGCAGCATGGTCGTTTGTTAGCGTAACAACATTCTCCTCTGGATAGCCCATTACCTTTGTGAGATATTCTGTCATTGTCTTTGCATCAGCTACCGCATAATCAGCCTTTGGAAGTTTCTGGCGATAGTTCTCTATGCCGATGACAATGGCATAGGAGTTTTTGTTTGGCTTTGCTTTTATCGCAGGAAGCTCGTCAACATCGGATTTGATAAGGGGTTTTTCCTGGACGAAAGCTGCTACGGTGCCGGTCGCAATAACAGTCTTGGGCTCTGCCTGCCTGGGCGTAAGTCTGCTGAGCATTTCCACGCCCAGATTGGCCTTGTCGTATATTTTTCTATTATCCGGATAGTTCAGGTACGGCGATTGTTTCGATGCAGCTTCTTTCAGCTCATATATCGCTAAATCCACATCTGCGCCTTTACTGATTAATTTTTTTGCGGTCTCTATTTCACCATCAAATGCCGCAGTACTTAAGGGAAGCCACATCCCCTCCACCTTCACATTAGGGTCATATCCTTTTTCCAGAAGTTTCCTATTTATATCGACCAGGCTGGCTGTAAATACCTGCTCCTGAAATTTCCGCATCTGTTCGGTCGTCAACCAAGGGCTGGCGATGAGGACTTCGACCTCTGTCTGACCGTCCGTCTGGGATGGGTAGAAATAGAAGGCGTAAGAAATATCGGTGCCACCCTGGTACCTGGCCAAGACCGCATGAGGCTCCCGAATGACGGTATAGTTGGCTTCCTCCATGCTCTTTATAGCTGTGTTCATAAGTTCCGCTTCGCTGCCCGCCATGGGACGCCGCAGACCTTCGCCCTTATGCTGGCGAACGTAATTCAGCGAGTCAGCCATATGACCGGATGGACCCATGACGGCACAACCTGTCATCGCCATGTCCACAAGCAGTATAAAGATTACGCTGATTAAAGAAATTAAAGCCTTTGAATCACCAAGTCTTTTCATCCCCCACCTCCTGAAAATTACAGATACTGTATTTTCATACCTTCAAGTTCCATTCTTGCATTTTTTTGATGACCTTTTGTCTAATTTCAGGTGATAAATCAATTTCATAAAACCTGTTAAAGACAGCAATTCTAATATCCAGCTCCGATGCCTCACGGTTTTCATTCAATAGCGAGGCGGCTGCTAATCTTCTCGCTGCTTCATCCATCTCAAAACCCATCTGAAGCCGCTC
>JACREW010000194.1 GCA_016212685.1 Nitrospirota bacterium | reverse complement strand
GTTGCAGCTAAGTCGCGTCATTCGCGAAATGCTTTTCGAGAGAAAGGCCATTATTGATATCCTCACCCTGAAGCCTGACATGCTGAAAATGAGAATGGATGAACCCCTTCAGAGGGTTCTATTTTAACCGGACAGTAATGAAGTAGTATATTAAATAATGCTAAAAGAACGTAGTAGGTAGAAATTGCAAGGAAGCATAGATACGACCACCTTTTACGGAGGAGTAAACCAATAGCAATCGTGATGTCAATTATAATCAGTACGAGATAATATATCTTGAATGTCAAACCATTAAACACTTGCCCCAAAAAAATCATATGGGCATCTGCCCTAATAATTGTGGGGACTGACAAAAGGGATGCCAGTATTGTAATCACAGATAGGAGGATTAGACCCTTGGACACAGATGATTTCATCGTATTGCCTTTTATCCCTGCTAACATTTATTTTTATGCATATCCCACATTTAATAGCATTATAAACCTACAGAACGAGAGAATCAAGGATTTGTATGGGAAATATCATTGAAAATAAGCCGGTTATGCAGCTTTTTTCTTCCTTCTTTTCAAAATAAGCAAGAGCAGGAGCAGTGCGATAAGCATGATGAGCAATAACAGATTCGGAAAGGCGATAAGGGTATCGCTTTTTTGAATCGAATCGTATCTTACTTCTTGCGTGTTTTGGAAGAAGTGAAATGATAGTAAAGGCGCAGGGGGAGTATGCTATAATTTAGCTGCATAAACAGACATGATAGAAACATTTGCTGAAAATAAGGAGCTTAACTTCAAGTGGATTGATGTGGTCGATCCATCAAGCGACGAGCTGTTTCAGGTCGCCGAGGAATACGGCCTGCACAACACCTCGATTCAGGACTGCCTCGATCCCGAGCATTTGCCTAAGTACGAGGAATTCGAAAATGTCATGTTTTTCATGTTCAGGATATACGACAAGGATGCCGCTGAAGATGCGGATACCGTGTGGAGTCTGACGAGAAAGATAGCTGTCTTTTGCTCGAATACTTTCACTATTACAGTTCACAGAAGCGAAGTCGATTTTATCAACGGCTTGAGATCGAAATGGGAAACGGCATGCTGTGAAAAGAACATTAATTTCCTCCTGCTGATAGACCTTATCAGGATGTCCGTCCATTCCTACGAAAAGCCGCTTAACGACCTGAACATGAAGATAGACGAATATGAGGAAAAAATGTTTACGACACGAAGGGATAAGGCGAATCTTCTCCTTATTCAGGAACTCTATGCGCTGAAAAGGAAGGCGTCCGTATCTCAGAAGATGCTCGATCTTACCGCCGAGACCGTTGCCGAACTGAAATCCGACAACTATAAAAACAGGCCGCTGATACAAGACATCAAAGAAACGGTGAACAGGTTCTTCTTCAGGGCGAACAGCATAGTTGAAAATGCGAATAACCTTATCGGCCTTAATCTCTCGCTTTCGACTTACAGGACAAACGAGGTAATGAGGATACTCACGATATTCTCGGTGTTCTTTATGCCGCTCACGTTCCTTGTAGGCGTTTACGGGATGAACTTCAAGCATATGCCGGAACTCGATATGCTATGGGGTTATCCCTTTGCATGGGGATTGATGGTAGTGATAACGTATTCGATTTACAGATGGTTCCGTAAAAGGGGATGGCTGTAAATATGGAGTTTTTGAATATACTTTTTCCTGTCTCCGGCGTAAAAACAAATATCCTGCTCCCTCCTCTGATAGCGATGTTCATCTCATTTTTTACATCGATGGCAGGCGTTTCAGGCGCATTTCTTCTGCTTCCATTTCAGATGAGCGTCCTTAATTACACTGCCCCGTCCGTAAGCGGCACAAATCATGTCTTTAATATCGTGGCTATACCGAGCGGTGTTTGCCGTTACATTAAAGAGGGACGCATGGCATGGCCGTTGACATGGATTATAGTCGCAGGCACATTGCCCGGCGTCTTCCTTGGCTATTATGTGAGGGTGTCATATCTTCCCGACCCAAGGGCGTTCAAATTATTCGTCGGGTGTGTGCTGTTTTACATAGGAGCAAGGCTTATAAAAGAAATTTTTAGAAAACCGAAAAAGTCCTCTGCTGCAAGAGCGCTGGAGTGTAAGTTTAAGGAGAGGAGCGATGAGATTAAAAAACAGCAGAGCACGGCGATAGCTGCCGGTCTGCCTGCGGACGCGACGGTAAAGACAATATCGGTATCTCTTAAAAAAGTTGAATGCGAATTCTGGGGCGAAAGGTTTTCTTTCAACACAGGCGGCATGTTTTTTCTTGCCCTTGTTGTCGGCATAATCGGCGGCGCTTATGGAATAGGCGGCGGTTCGATCATTGCGCCTTTCTGCGTTGCTGTTTTTCATTTGCCTGTTTATACAATTGCAGGCGCTGCTTTGATGGGAACTTTTATAACATCAATTGCCGGAGCGATATTTTTCAGTATTATCCCCGCTGCCGGCGGTGTCTCAGCCATGCCCGATTGGCCGCTCGGAATTCTTTTCGGGTTAGGCGGTTTTGTAGGAATGTATTTAGGCGCGCGGTTTCAGAAATTTGTCCCGCAAAAGTTTATAAAAGTAACGTTAGGCGCTGTCATAACAGCGCTTGCGATAAGGTATATAATCCAGTTTTTTCTGAAATAGTTTAAAATAAAAACAGTGTGTAGGAAAAACAATAAACAATATGTGCGGATAGTGTGCGCCGCGTGGCTCGGAATAATTTTTTTAATTGTATCGGGTAAATCCGCAATTGCCGAAGATGTCGATGCATTGGCCGCGAAGCTCCGGCACGGCAAGCCCGAAGTCCGGCTCTCCGCAGTAGAGGCATTGGGCAGAATAAGAAATGCCGAAGCATTAGGAGAGCTTATAGGAGTTACCGAAGATCAGACCGAGGACTGGACGATTAAGGTTCGCGTAGTGAAACTGCTGGGCGAGATCGGGAATCCGAGGGCGACAGGCGTATTGATAAAGATATTGGACGATCCCTCTTTCACGAACAATTGCGCTGCTCTAAAGTGGAATGCAGCCGTCGCGCTCGGCAATTTCAGAAAATCCACAAGGGTAGTTGATGCCCTTATAGATGCGTTGGAAGACAGGACATTATATGTCAGGGAAGCGGCAGTGCAATCATTGGGAGAGATAGGAAATCCGGATGTTGCGCCTCGTTTAATTTCTCTTTTAAACGATAAGAGCTTTGCGATAAGGATAAGCGCAGTCAGGGCGCTTGGGGAAATAGGCGCTGTAGAAGCGATACCTCATTTAAAGAAAGTTTTAAGCAGCGACGGAGACGGATATATAAAGGAAGAGGCCGCGCGGGCATTGAAGTCTTTATCCGCAAAAATGTCCCAATAAGGCTATGGAATATTTCGAATCGGATAAAATTTTAACGGCGAGGTATCACAGGTAATGTTTCTTTGGGCTGCTTTTGGAATTTGCACTGCGGTAATAGTCTATTCCGGCATGAGGCTTTCCAAATACGGCGATATCATCGCGGAAAAGACAGGGCTCGGCAGGACATGGATAGGCGTTGTGCTTATGGCATCCGTAACATCCCTGCCCGAGCTTGTTACTGGCATAAGCTCCGTTACCTATGCGAATGTCCCTGATATCGCAGTCGGAGACGTGCTGGGAAGCTGCGTTTTTAATATGGCTATTCTCGCCTTTCTCGATGCGATTTACAGGCAGTCGCCTATATCCGCGAAGGCGCATCACGGCCATGTGCTTTCAGCAGGGTTCGGGATACTGCTTTTAGGCATTGCAGGAATGAGCCTCTTTTTTAGAGACCGCATTTTTCCGCTCGGATGGATAGGGCCTTATACTTTGTTTTTTGTAATTATCTATTTTATTGCAATGAGGCTCGTCTACTCTTATGAGAAGAGGCGGATTTCCGCGTTTATAAAAGAAGCGGCCGTAGAATTGAGATATAAGGACGTATCGACAAAGACCGCTGTTGTTCATTACGTTGTCAATGCGGTTTTAGTTATAGCAGCCGCTGTATTTTTGCCTACGATAGGCGAAGGCATTGCAGAGACAACAGGTTTAGGACAGACATTTGTGGGCAATATTTTTATAGCCGTTTCCACCTCTCTTCCCGAGGTTGTAGTTTCATTCGCGGCAGTAAGAATGGACGCTGTAGACCTCGCGATCGGCAATCTTTTCGGAAGCAATATATTCAATATCTTTATTCTCGCACTCGACGACATCTTTTTCACAAAAGGCCCTCTCCTTTCTTTTGCGAGTCAGGATCACATAATCTCCTCCTTATCCGCCATAGCCATGACCGCCATCGCGATTATAGGCCTGACCTACCGCGCGGAAAAAAAAGAAACTGTTCCTCGCATGGGACTCCATCGGGATAGCGCTGGTATACGTTGTAAATTTAATGCTGCTGTATATGCTAAGATAATCTTCGGATTACAATAATGGAATTCGGCATTGAAACGCTTCTCATAATATCGTTTCTCTTTTTCGCTGCCGCGCTTCTCTATTCATCTGTGGGGCACGGCGGCGGTTCGGCTTATCTCGCAATGATGGCGCTGTTCGGTTTTGCGCCGGAGGCGATGAAGCCCACGGCCCTCTCGCTTAATATAATCGTGTCTTTCATAGCGGCAATAAAATACTATAGGGCGAGCCATTTCTCATGGCGATTGTTCTGGCCCTTTGCCCTGACGTCCATACCTCTCGCATTTATAGGAGGATGGCTCAGGCTGCCGGGCGGGATTTACAGGACGGTCGTCGGATGTGTACTGATTTTTGCCGCTTATCAGTTTTTTAAGACCGTTTCTAAGGCGGCGAATGAAGATTATAAGCAGCCCGGCATTACGGTAAGTTTATTGATCGGTTCGGGTATAGGCATTCTTTCGGGACTCACGGGAGTCGGGGGAGGCATCTTCCTGAGCCCGATCCTCGTGTTTCTCAGATCGGCCGATTTTCGCACAATATCAGGCATTGCGGCGCCGTTTATACTCGTCAATTCCATATCCGGACTGATGGGGCATTGGGCTAAAGTAAAGACGCTGCCGGAATCCATAGTATTGTTAGGCATTGCCGTTGTTATCGGAGGCTTGATAGGCTCTGAACTCGGCAGCCGCCGCCTCTCAACTCCGGCGCTTAGAAAATTGCTGGGTCTGGTTCTTGCGATTGCGGGATTGAAGTTTATATTGTCGTAATTTCAGAATATCAAGTTTAACAAAAAACCTGTTTTGTTTTATTATAACCGTAAGGAAGAACTTAATGGGCGGCAAACTCAATATCATAAAAACAGACGATAAAGCCGGCAGGTGTTGACCGTCAAACGCGTCAAAACCTGCTGTACGCAGGGTGTCATCCGAATGGACAAAAAAAGATTACTGGGGAGCGGTCAGGTCGCGCATCAGCGCCTTCCGCATGAGGTATGCGGTCGAGCCGGGACTTTATGCCATCGGCGAACCCGGCGCGGAATCCGATGTATTTGTAACCGCCAATTATAAACTGAGCTTCGATACCGTCAGGAAATCTCTTAAAGGGCTTAATGCATGGATACTCGTTCTCGACACAAAGAGCATAAATGTCTGGTGCGCCGCCGGGAAAGGCACATTCGGCACGGATGAACTCGTTAAACGCGTTAATGAGGCTCAACTGGATAAAATCGTCAACCACAAAAGGCTTGTCGTCCCGCAGCTCGGAGCGGTGGGGGTGAATGCGAGAGCTGTTCAACAGGCAACCGGATTCAGGGTTCATTTCGGGCCGGTTTACGCGAAGGATGTCCCTGCATATGTAAATGCGGGTTATAAAAAAACGGATGAGATGAGGCTTGTAAAATTCACGATGCTCGACAGGCTTATACTTACGCCCATGGAGATAAATCCCTCGATGAAGAAGTTCCCCCTGTTCGCTCTGATAGCGCTGATCCTCTTCGGGCTCCAGCCTTCGGGCATTCTGTTCAAGGACGCGTGGGCCGGAGGCCTGCCGTTTTTGCTTTTGGGGCTTGCGGCTATTTTCAGCGGCGCTTTCATAACCCCTGTGTTCCTGCCTTTTATTCCATTCCGCTCATTTGCTGTGAAGGGCTGGATAGCAGGGATGATATTCACATCCGCCATAATGAAGACGATGAGTCTGGACGTTCTACCTGCTATATCGTCCTACATTTTCTTTCCGCTTGCAAGCTCTTATATCGCCCTTCAGTTTACAGGCTCAACAACATTTACCGGCATGTCCGGCGTCAGGAAAGAACTGAAGATAGCGCTGCCGGTATATTTAATATTCACGGCCTTATCGGTTATACTATTAATAACGGATAAGCTTTCTCAATGGAATGTCATATGAAATACCTCTTGGATGTAACAAGCCTCGAATTCTTCCCTAAAAAGTGCACCGGCTGCGGCAGGTGCGTTGACGTATGCCCGCACGGCGTATTTGCGATGAGGGATAAAAGGGCTGTGATTACCGACAGCAACCTCTGCATGGAATGCGGCGCGTGCGCCCTGAACTGCGAGTTCGGAGCCATAAAAGTCGATGCCGGTGTCGGGTGCGCTGCTGCGCTGATCAACAGCATTATAACAGGCGGCCCTCCCTCCTGCGACTGCGGAGGCACTACCGGCAGCGATTGCTGCTGATCGATATCCTAAAAAATATGGGCCTTTTTTCTACGATAAAAAGAATATTTACCGGCGGGGACGCGGCGCACAAGGCGCTTATCCGTGAATTAAAGGGACTTCCCAAAGATAAATTGCCGGAGGCATTGGGCGCGGGATTGCATAATCTCTGCCTGAAATATGCGACCGCATTTGTCCACGAAGAACTCAACAAACCGGATTCTCCGTTTAAAGATTCCCATAAATCGAATTTTTTAC
>JACREW010000197.1 GCA_016212685.1 Nitrospirota bacterium | reverse complement strand
CATTCCAATCCGGGATCGTGCGCGCTGTTGTAACCGGGATTATTTGCGAGACACCGAGTTCCGTAGCCTTTTCGGCTATATAATCCATCTTCTCTTTTTTAGGGATCGCCTGAATAAGCGTAACGCTGCATCTGGCTTCGCGTTTTGCTTCGCGCGCGGCGGTAATTTCAACGGATAATGATTTATGGCCTATCTCTTTTACTATGCCTAAATATTCCTTACCGGTCCCGTCGAAGACTACAACCTCGTCTAAAAGCTTGAGGCGCATCACATCTATTATGTGGTGCGCCTCTATTCCGCTGATAGCTATCCTGTTTCCCTTTATTGATTCTTTAGGTACATAGAATCTGGACATTAAAGCAGCTGCTGCTTTGCCTTTACAGCTTGTGGTTTTGGCGGGGACTGAACTGTAAATTCTACAACCTTCTCCTCTCCTACATTAACCTTTACATCTTTCTTTGACTGCTTAGGATAAGAGAGGAGATCTATATTATATGTGCCCTTGCCCAGCTCTATAGGTTTATTTGACGAGCTGGAGCTTATTATTTCATTCGTATCGGCTTTTGTTACCCGGACACTATAACGCATATTTTTTTTATTTTCATCCACAGCCTTTACGAGCAATGACCCTGTCAGGCAGCCTAAGTCCACAATCACTTCTTTACCGGCGACTATCTTCACGTTCTTTTTATATTGGCGCGGAGAAGTCCCTATCTCAAAATCATAAACACCCGGTATTATCTCCATTGCCTTATTGGTCATATATGCGGTTACCATCTCATTCGTATTAGGATAAAGTATCCTGACAGGATAATAAGCCGGCGTCTTTTTGCTGTTTATTGTCTTTATAAACATCGAGCCCGTTACGCAGCCAAGGTCTTCTTTTCTTTCTCTGCCCTGTTCAACTTTTATATTTTTATATATTTTCTGAGGGACGGTATCTATCTCTATATCATAAACGCCGGGCACGAGCTCCTGCATCCTGCTGCCCACTGTTGAGGCGGCATAAACGCTCGATTTTGAGTCTAATACTTTGAACGCCTTTATCCTCATCGGGACTTCCGTATTCTTCGAATTTCTCATTATTACGGTAAGGCCGCCTTTGCCTTTTGAAATTACCCTCTTCGCCGCCGTCTTATCCAAATCTTTCTTTATCTGGCCGGCAGCGACAGCCTTCTTCGGTCCTCTTTTAGCAATGGTTTTTATTATTAATATAATTCCTATAATTGCGATAATCGCGACGACGCCTATTATAATCTTTTTACTCTTCATATCTTCTCTCCTTCTTTTTCACCAAAAACTTCCGCGGTAAATATGTAAATTTCAGTTGCCGGATCCTTCCATGCGTCCGGCGATAGGCCCGCTTTATGAGCGCACAGGCTCGTCATGAATTCTTCCTTGCTCCAACCCGTCTCGTCCGCCACCTGCGGCAGATAAACGCCGCTCCTGAAACCCTTTTTAACGATAACGCCGTGGCCCGGTATCTTTATCTCATCGATCTCTTTGACTCTTTTAAGCGGCGAAAGAACGGATATCTCTATATCAATTTTATCAATTTCTCCCGCTGAAAGCGAATTAAATCTGGGGTCGCCTGTCGCCGCCTCGACCGCCATATCAGCGATCGTCTGATATAACGGCCCGGAGCCCGCCATGTTCCCGATACAGCCGCGCAGCTCGCCTGCCTCATGCAAAGTAACGAACGCGCCCATCGGTTGATTCAGCAGCTCGTCTTTCTCTGTAAAAGATTTACGTTTTCCGTCTTTCACGAAACTCATAATCGATTCGCGCGCGATCTGCAATAATCTCTTCCTCTGGGTCTCGTTTAACATATTAGACCTGATCTCTACTTTATATATTGCCGCAGATACATACCCTACAACCCTGCCCTTATCACCAGTTATATCACCGGAGTTCGCATATTTCAATGTCTTTATTTTATCATAACCTAACTTTTCCGCCGCAAGTAATGTCGCAGCCACGGGCATTAAGCCGCACATCTCGCAGATGCCCAGCTTCCCTTCGTCGTACAGGTTTTTGGCCTTTAGTTGGTTCAGCGTATTTATAGCGTGCTTGTCTATAGAATTCGCTTCCGTATACGAATGATAATGCGACATATCCGTCGACGCTACTATCAGAACATCGTTTTTATCCTTCAAAACGTCCGATAGAGTAACAGCCAGACTTTCAGCGTCATTATAATCCTGCGTCCCGAAAGCTATCGGCACTATCATAGGGACTGTCCCGCCGCTGTTAAGGCGGGACTGTCCCTTTTTTCCGAACGCTATCTGTATAAACGGCACCTGCATCTCTACGGAATTTTCCTCTTTGAATAGATCCGGATTGAATTTCACTCTGGGATTTTTCGCTATAATCTCTTTCGCCAATGCCTCGTCTATATGAATCTCTCCAAGGGGCGTCTTCCACACACCTTTGTCATAAATAGCAATGCCGTCAAAATACTTTCTGTGGCTGAATCCCAGAATGATGACTGTTTTTATTCCTTTATCCTGAACAGCCTTATATCCGTAGGCGGCAACAGGCCCTGAATATGTATAACCCGCGTGTGGGACAATTATAGCAGCAATCTGACCATCTATCTTTTCAGGATTCGCCGCGTCGAGATAGCCTTTTAATTCCTTTTCCAGCCCGGCCTTCGAAGCGGTATACCAGCTGCCTGCAAGATCCGCCTCCTTAACCTCTGCGGCATAGGAAGGCATTATGCAGCACAGTAGAACCTCAATAGATAACAGTATGCAATATAATATTTTCATACTCTAAATTTAATAAACTCATTAAATGGGACTGATAAGGTTAAGCAATCTATCCGGTAAGGGTCTTATTAAATACGGTGAGAAGATCTGTATTGCAAGATGGGCCCTGCAACTCTTTAAGCCATCGTTTGATATATACTGTATCTATTTTTTTCTTACCCATCTTATCAATAATATTTCTCACATCTACCAGGTCTATTTCTCGCCCGGCAAATATTTTATGAATTATAACATCATCGATTGATGCGAAACGTGCGTAGTAATCCTTAACCTTAACTTTTACCGCTCTTTCGATTGCCTCTTTTTCATAAGCAGAAAAGGAAAATATAAAGTCAACTCTTATACGTGTCTTCGGATCTTCAACAGGCAGAACCATTGTTTTTTTTACAAATTCTTCCGCATCTTTTGGCTTAATTTTCAACCCTAACCTGGAACATATCTTTTTTATCGCAGGCAAGCTATCTATATCCAAACCAAGCGTTATATCTATATCTTTTGTCATTCTTGGCGCTCCATATAACAAAACAGCCTGGCCGCCGATAATCATATATGGGATCTTCAGCCCGCCCAGGCTCTTCGCCAATCTTTTTATAAGAGCTTCAAACATACGGTTAAATTCCGTTTGCTATCCTAGCTATCCTTATCTCTTTTTCGATATCGGCCAGCCAATCTGATCTTTTGATAACTCCTAACGCAAGGGCCTCATGCCACATAGCATCGACTATTTTAATGGCTTCCCTGAAAGAGAGTTTTTCTCTCTTCGTTTCTTCTCTTTCGAACTTCCGCAATATCTTCGAATTTTTAACCATGGGCTTCAACCTCTTTATTATAGTACATTATACCATAAAAAAGTGGATTGTTGACCATTATTTATGACTGATAACCTTTTTTATATCTTAATTTTAAAAATATCCGTTGAGGAAACGCCGCGGTGTAAGAATCTGCATTTTGTGCTTAAACCTTGTATGGTAATGCGCCGCATTACCGGTAATCAGGCATTCCGCCTTACCCGATATCGCGACCTCAAGAAAAGGCTCATCATCCGGGTCTGACAGATGCTTGGAAAGCGGGATTGCGGATACCGGAATACCGAAATGTATGATGAATTCCATTAAGTGGTCTATATGCGCCCTGTCAAACGAAAATTTTGGCCGGGATAACACTTCTTCGTATTCAGAGACAATGCGCGCGTCATACAATAAATCGAGCGAGCCGGCAACTACCATCCTCACAATCTCCGCTGCGGCGCCATAAGGCGATAATAAACCCGACACAAGAACGTTGGTGTCTATTACCACCCTCATTTATCGCCCCCTTCGCTTACGGACTTCCCTGATTTCATCATCGATGACGCCTGCGCGCATCATATATTTTGCGGATTTTACAGACTGGATTTGAAGATTGGTAACGGCATTTATCGCGCGCGCCCTTCGGATAGCGGCAAGCGAGTCCTCCAAAGATCCTTCCGAGACCGCGGTCATGATGGCTACGGGCTTACCGTTAGATGTTAAGATCATCTCCCTGTATTTTGGAAGATCTTTCTGTATCTGGCGCGAGTGGCTCCTTAGATCTCTTATAGTAACAAATTTCATATATACCTCCTGTCACCTATAAATATACACTATTGTCACACGATTGTCAACATTAAAAATTGGTGGAGCCTTCGGGAGTCGAACCCGTGACTCAGCGTTGCGAACGCTGCGTAATCCCGCTTTACTAAGGCCCCAAAAAATGCTTATTTTCTAGTACTTCCGTCTATCCAATTCAAATAATCTTTGCTGCCGGATGAGATCGGTATCGCGATTATTTCCGGCACTTCGTAGCTGTGCAGGCGCTTTACCTCGGCCATGGCTTTT
>JACREW010000193.1 GCA_016212685.1 Nitrospirota bacterium | reverse complement strand
TCTCTGCCTCTGAAAAGCCGGAAAGTTCTGAAAGTCCTGTAAACCTCAAGAATATTGGTTATGAAAACTTCATATCAGAGGGTAATTTATTTATTGTATTGATCCCTAAAGGATGGGGCAAAAAAGAAAAGGATTTTCCATACGCTTACACAAAAACAAAGGTATACGGAGTAGAGCTTTCCGGACCATATAATAAAGACGATGCCCGCCCGACAATCTCCGTTTTGTATTATGAGTACGGACAGTTTATTAAAAGTTACGAGAAATATATCAACCTCATAATAGGAACTTTCACGCGCCTCACCCCAGAAAAAGATGTCTATGTTACGAATACGACAGTGGCGGGAAGAGAGGCTGAAAAATTTGAGATTGAAACATATGAACTTATTATGCTGCCTTTCGCTCGGCCTGATTTCGAGGAAGGCATCATATATCAAATTGTCCCGCCTTCAAAGAAAGTGACGGTAATAGAAAGATACATTGTAATCCCGGCTGAGAAGGGTTTTTATGTATTGAACTACAGTGCATCTCTTGATATTGTAAAAAGTATTGAAGGGATATTTGAAAAGGTTTTAAACTCTTTTGAAGCATTGATAAAATGAAAAAACTATACGGCTGGGGAATTTTTAACGGGAGGAGTCATGTTTAGACTTAAGAGTTTATTCCGCTTTTTAGCGGTCTGGTTGGGAATTATTCCCATACTATCCATAAATTCGGCTGCTGCCTTTGCCGCTGAAAAGCCGGAGATTTTTGTGCAAACAGGACACGCCTCCCCCGTAGAATTTTTAGCGGTGGATAAATATGAAAGATATTTGGTGTCTGTAGAAGATGCTATGGGTGGTAAATATCTCAAAATCTGGGAAATTTCATCGGGTAAAGAGATTAGAACAATTAAAATTCATTATTCTGTCAGAGTCAGAGATGTTTATTTTACGGGTAGTGAAAAATTTGCTGTCGTATTTGAGAAATCTATTGAAATATATAACATACACGGTGAGAAAATTGAAAAGATTGATTTGCCTACAAAGGTTAATGATAAGACCTTTATAACAAAAAACAGGGAATTCTTTTATACCGTTAATGCATCAAACGACGTTCATTTTTACGATATTAAAGACGGTTCAGAAATTAAGATTCCGGAAGCGGAAAAAAGTTCCAGTGGATTGGTTAGCTTAGGTTTTGGTTTTTCCGGTGTTTTTACTTATAAAGGAGAAACGCAATATGTTATATATGATGAGAACTTAAAATTAAGGTCAAAAGGCATATTTAAAGGCATCGTATTAGGGGGAAAAACAGACCCGAATTCAAAATTTCTTTATGAAATCCAAGCAAGTTCTTTTAGATCATATAGTTTAGATACAGGAGAACTTCTTTGTTCTATTAATCTTAGAAAGCCTAGAGAGCCTATTCCTGGCAAGGTTTATCCAGAAAATCGCCGCGAGTTTTTTCACTTCTCAGTGTTACCAGATGGCAGGGTTATTTTTGATTATTCAACTGAGGCAGCCAAGCTGGGGACTGGTGAGAATAAAAAACTTTCTATCATAAAATATTTGGATAATTGCCTGTATAAAGAGAAAAGCTATACCCTTAATAATGTAACTTCGTATGTTTTTAGTAAAACTTATCCGGGTTTTCTAATTCATGGTCATTATAATGGAAACGTCAAAATGTTGGATTTAAATACAGGAACCGAGATTAAAAGTTTTGGAGTAAAACCTGTAGTTTTTAAGTACATTTATTCAGTCGATGGTAAATTGCTAAATATGGAAACTGAATATTCTACTGGAGAGAAAAGATCCACTTTGACTTTCAATTTATGGAATATAAAAGAAGGGAAATTAGAGAAGTCAGAATCGTCTTCAACAGGAATCTATAAAAAGATAATCTATCCCTCAGACAAGGACATAAGTCGTCCCGGCGCTCTTGAGTGGGAGAAAAGAGAGAGGGAAAGATGGTTTTTATCTGACCCAGATGTTTATTATTCAAAGATACCTAAAAACTTTTTTACGAATGATTACAAAAAAAACGAAGCTTACACTGATATATCACAGGGACATATATTTATGTTTCAGTTAAAAGATAGGAACTACAGTGCTTCTAAAGAAGGACATGCCTTAGTCTTATACGATCCATCTACTAAGTCTGAAATCGCAAAATTATACGCTTTCACCGACGGCGAATGGGTTGTTATCACCCCTGAAGGATATTTTAATGCGTCGCCGAATGGCGCCAAGCACCTGAATGTGAGGGTTGGAAACAATGTCTATGGCGTTGACCAGTTTTACAGTAAATTCTACCGTCCCGAGCTTGTGAAACTTGCCCTTGCAGGAAAGGAAATTCCAAAGGGAGAGATGCTTACGGACATAGCATCACAGAAGCCTGCGCCTGCTGTTGAAATTTTATCCCCTCGTTCAGGCATCACAGTATCCGATGACATGATAAAAATTACTGTTAAGCTCAAAGACAACGGCGGAGGGATTGGAAATGTAAATGTTTATCTCAACGGCTCTCAGATTGCCAATGACACGAGAGGAGTTGTCATAAAAGGGAAGGAGTCTTCTTCTGAAAAGGCGTTGGATTTCAATATTTCCCTGATGGAAGGAAACAATGATATAAAAATCATTGCCTTTAATAAAGAAGGCTCTATGGAATCGATCCCTGCAACCTTATCGGTTTTTTCAAAAGTTGTCCTCCAGAAGCCAAACCTTTATGCTATAGTGGTCGGAATAAATGAATACAAAAACAAGAATATTTCCCTGAACTATGCTGTCTCTGATGCGAAGGCATTTGCAGAGACGCTGAAGGCAACTGCAAAAACTCTATTTGAGAATATCAATGCCAAGCTTCTCATTTCTTCCGATGAAACGACAAAGGAATCAATCCAGAAGGCTTTTGAGGAAATCAGGACAAGGGTAAAGCCCAATGACCTCTTTGTGTTTTACAATGCCTCTCACGGCGTTATTGACATTGTGGAAGATCAGGAACAGTATTATCTTCTTACAAGCAACGTGCTCTTACTTTCATCAAGGCACATAGGCAAAGATGCAATGAGCCAGAAAGAACTCATCCAGCTTATCGGAGCTATTCCTGCCCAGAAGAAACTCATAATCCTTGACACTTGTCATGCAGGCAAGGCAGGGAAAGAGATAACAGTGGCGCTTCTTCAGCAGACCAGAGGCCTTACGGAATCAACAGCAATAAAGCTTCTCCAGAGGGCAGTAGGCTCAACGGTATTTTCAGCATCGTCTGATACGCAGCAGGCGCTTGAGGGCTATAAAGGACATGGGCTATTTACCTATGTGCTAATGGAAGGATTGCAGGGCAAGGCGGATATGAATAAAGACGGATTTATAAAAGTGAATGAACTTGCAGATTATGTGGAAGAAAGGGTAATAACACTTTCAGAGCAGGTGTTTAAAAGACAACAGACTCCGACTAATCAGATTGGAGTTAATTTTCCTATTGGAAAAGTGAAATAAAAAGGAGGTAACGGCATGAGCAATTTCCTATCTATGACTGAAGGGTAAGGCAGCAGGCAAAGGTGAGACTGTTACAGTGAGAAAACTGATGGGATATGTAGAAGAAAAACTGCCGGAGATAACGAAGAAATACAAACAGGAGGCACAGTATCCGGTGACGCATTCAAGCGGAGAGGGAATGGATTTTCCGTTGGTGATGGGGAAATAACTTTATGAGCCCTGTAACACATTTTTTTATAAGCTGGCTTGTTGCAAACAGCGCAAGGATGGAAAGGCGCGACAGGATTTTAGTGACCGCTGCCGGTGTTATTCCCGACATAGACGGCATCGGGGTTGTCGCGGATATTTTTATGCGGAACAGCAATGAACCCTTCAAATGGTATCAGCAATTCCATCATGTGCTGATGCATAATCTTGCGTTTGCTCTTGTTGTAACTATCGTTGCTTTTTTGCTTGCAAAAAAGCGGACATTCGCCGCATCGCTCGCATTTGTCAGCTTTCATCTTCATCTTCTTGGCGACATAGCGGGTTCTGCCGGGCCGGAAGGTTCTTTCTGGTCTATACCTTATTTCTGGCCGCTGTCGAATGTTGAGTTTACATGGAGCGGGCAGTGGGAGTTAAATGCATGGCAGAATATTGTTATTACCGCAATCGCCATTGGACTTTCGATTTTTATTTCATGGAGGCGCGGATATTCTCCGCTCGAAATATTTTCCATGAAAGCGGATAAATTCTTTGTGGGTGTTCTCAAAAATCGCTTCGGCTAATATCATAAATATTCGCTTGTGGTCTTAAGCCTCAGAGCCATCTCTTTTAATACAGAGATAACGATCTTCGGCTCTTCCCTGAGAATGGTCTCGAAATTGTCCTGCGAAATAGCTACAAGTTGAGCGCCGTTTTCTGCCGCAACTGCATCGGCAGTTCTCGGCGCATTCAGCAGCATGGACATCTCGCCGAAATATTCTCCTTCTTTCATAACCCTTAATGTTTGTCCATGCCTGCTTATGGCAACAGAGCCTGAAAGGACATAAAACATGTTGTCCCCCTTCGCGCCCTCTTTGAAGACCGCGTTGCCGGAATTGTAAGTCTTTACAAATCGTGTTATAAGTCTTCTGCGAGCCTTGCCTAAAAACATGCCCTTAAGCAATAGGACATCTTTTCTTTTTGCATTAGATATGACCTCAGCCCCGAAAAGTATGACGGCAAAGGAATAATAGACCCAAACAAGAATTACGAATACGGCTTTTAATGAGCCGAACGCAATGCCGAACTGTGGATTGAATGTCATAAAGAAGGTAAATGCGGGACTCATGACGGCCCATAGAGCTGCGCTTACTGTTGCTCCTGCGATGAGATGCGGCAGCCGTAGTTTTGCAGGCGAGAAGATAAAATAGAAAACCGACATGAAAAGCGCTGTTATAAACATTGGAGCGGCAATATCGGTTATGCGAAACAGCGCCGGTAATTTTTTCAAATATGCTGAAACTAAATGAGAATAAACTATTTCGCTTGCTACAAGGAAAATAAAGATCAGCAGTAAGGCCGCGACTGCCAGCGCATTAAGGAGCTTTGCCCTGAGAAATGCCGGCCGTTCCTCAGTAATGAATATTTTTGCGAACGCACTTCTGACAGCTCCCACGAGGGGCATAACAGCCCAGAAAAGACCGGCAATGCCTATAAATCCCCAGAGGCCTTTATTGACGGCAAGATAATAGATTTCGTTCATGATTGTATTGTGGAATTCAGGCAGAAGCCGGGATGATAATGCCTCTATGCCTCTTAGCGCGGCGTCTGACGATATGATATAATTGCCGAGCAGAAATATTACGAGCAGGAAAAGCGGGACTAAGGCGAACAGTCCGTAATAAGCGAGAGATGCCGATGCGCTGAGATTGTTGTTCCTCCGGAAGGATTTTAAAGACTCTAAGAGTATTAAAGAAGTCTCCGTTATTTTTTGTCCGGATTTTTGCTTGAGGTCTGAGAGCATTTATTTATCATCTCAACGATTTCCTTGGCGCCCTGCACGTCTCCTAAGCCCTCGATGACGGACAGCGCCCTCTGATAATACTTAACGGCATCCCCGCACATTTTTTGCTTAAAGAATGTAGTGCCTATGCCCACCAGATCCATCGCTATCTTTCTGCTTGCTTCCAGCTTCTTGTCTATGGAAAGCGCGTCTTCATAAAACTTTATTGCCTCGCTGTATTCGCCTTTCGCAGCCTTTGCCTCGGCTATGAGCCTTAAGGAATTTGCCGTTTCTGCCTCATCTTCGTTTGATTTGTTGAGCGAGAGCCCTTTATTCCCGTAGGTTATGGCTGAAGTCAAATCCCCCTTTAAAAGTTCGATCCTTCCCCAGATGTTATAGATCTTTCCCTGACATTGCGGATTGTCGCAAGAAGACAATGACCTGTCCGTCCAGTCCTTTGCAGAGTCGTATTTCCCTTCATCAAGCTGAAGCAGCGCTTTTAAGAATGCCGCGTCCGAGATATGCATCGGCCGGTAAGTCACGGCTGTTGCATTTAATATCTCGTCAAGGTATTTATGGGCGCTTTCTTTATCGCCCAGTTTGCGGTATACGGCCGATGCGCTGACAATGTTTATCGCTGTGCCGTCGATATTCTCAATAGAACGATTTATTTTCAATGCCTCATTATAAAGGTTCAGCGCCCTTCTGTAAGACCCTTTTTTAAACGCGGACTCAGCCCTCTGATTAAATTCGGCGGCCTTTAGCTGGGTATCCGAAAGGGTCGGCTCTTTATAACCGCCGCAGCCAATTAAAAGAAGGCAAAAGGCGATAGGCAATAGGCGATAAAGAACAGTTGACGAATAATTTAATGCTCTGACATATATTCCTTTTGACCTATAGCCTATAGCCCTTTGCCCTTTGCCTGTTTTATTCATAGCTGTCCACCTCTAATGTTTTTTCTTCGGGGGTTTTTATAAAAAGGCGCACCGGCCATGTCTTTTTTACCGAATCCACCACCTCTTTAGCGCCTTCGGCTATATCGTTTCCCTTCTCAATCATTGATGGAATCTGAGGCGCGGCCTGTTCCGTTGCCTTTTTAATCTCCTCTGTTGTTTTCTGTATGTTCTCGACGCTTTTATTTGCGCGTTCAAGAATGGCCGGAATATCCTTATCGACTTTTTTTGCGAGACCGTCCACGCTGTTTATAGTCTGTTTCGCGGAATCGAGGAGAGCGTCTATTTTTTTCGCGGAAGTATTGACGCCCTTATCCGCATCTGCGAGCAGGGAATCGAGACGCTGTTTTGTTGCAGGCAGGCCTTCCGCAGCTATCCTCAGGCTCTTTAAGGTCTGTCTAACATCACCCTGCGGGTCGTTTATATAACCGACTATCTGTTTTATATCGCTTAAAGCCGGTTTTAATTCATCTTTCAACTCCGCTGCTATTTCGCCGAGGCCCCGCGTTCTTTCAAATGCGATAATGCCGTCTTCCCGAACATCTTTTGCCTTTGCCGAGCCCGGGGTTATCTCTATAACGCTGTCTCCTATAAACCCTTCTTTAATAAGCCGGGCATCAGAATCCGTCCTTATCCACCGCATATATTTGGTCTTTATCGACAGTTCTACCTTGACCTTTGCCGCATCGTCCAGATAAAGCCTTTTAACCTTCCCTATTTTAAAGCCGCTGAGCTTCACCGCCGTGCCTTCGTTTATGCCCTGCCCGCTGTCGGCGATAAGATAGATCCTCGTCTTGGAGGTAAATATGTCGCTCTGTAACCCGACGGCTGCGACTGCCACGAGTATGCCTATGACGGCTGCGGCAACAAAAAGCCCTATCTTTTTCTCTATGCCTATGAACCTCTCGTCGGTCTCTTTTATCAATCCCATACGCGCCCTCTTATAACCTTAAGACGGTATCTGCTTTTATCCCCTCGACGGATTGTTCGTCAGGGGTTATATAGACGGATGTTCTTCCTGCTTTTCCCGAATGGAAAGTACCTGACACCCTTATCAGGGTCTCCGACATTTCAGGACTCAACCCCTCGAATATGGAATCATAGATCATAAGTTCAGGCTCCAAGAGTGACGCCCTTATAAAGCCTATGAGCCTTTTTTCGTGTACCGGCAGCGGGCCGGGAAGCTTCCCCATTAGTTCACCGAGGTAGGAAATATCCATACCTGTCTCCTCAAACCGCTGAATTGCCTTTTTTTCAATATCTTCCGATATCTTTCCTGAATGATACCACACAGGCAGTACGATATTCTCCCATACCTTGAGATTACTTATCATTCCGCCGTCTATCAAAACCGCCCCAACCCTGCTGAATAGCCTGCCGAGTTCCTTTTCAGGAAGTGTGCAGAGGTCTTCGTTAAATATAAATACCCTGCCGTATTCCGGCTTTTCGAGTCCCAGCATGATGTTGAGCAGTTCCCTGTTCTCATAATCCGAGTTTGTGATAATCTTATATGCAGAGGCTTTCTCTATCTCGAAAGATAGAGAGTCGAAATTTTTTGTGGTAACGTTTTCGAACCGTATCATGCAAACGATATGAGAGTAATTATGCCGTCAAATATGAATACTAAAAACAGGCTCTGCATAACCGCCCTGGTCGCTGCCTGCGGTATCTCCGTTATGGACGACTTGACACTGAACCCCTGATAGCATGAGACAGTCGAAATAAGAAGTCCGAACACAAGGCTTTTTGTGAGAGAAACCGATATCTCAAAAAGGCTCAGCGCGGAAAATATGACTTTTAGGTGCTGAACAAAAGGCAGTTCTCGCACTATGGACGTGAAACCCAGCCCCCCGGCGATAGCCGTTATCTGGAAATAGAATGTAAGGATAAAAACCGAGATTGTGATTCCTGCGATTCTCGGGATGAGGAGATATTCGACCGGGTTGATCCCCATTATCCTCAGGCTGTCGGTCTCGCCGCTTACCTTCATCGAGCCGAGTTCGGACGCTATGGCGGTGCCGCTTCTGGCTATGATTATGATTGCCGCGAGCAGGGGCCCGAGTTCTCTTACTACGGTCCACACAAGTATTTTCCCTATAAGCACGGCATTAGAACCGGCTATGTTAACAATCTGAGTAATAATAACTATCCCTATCAATACGCCTATAAGAGCCACTTTGCTTAAGGCTTCTATGCCCGTGAAGTATACCTGCTTGTAAAGAACCGCCCGTATAGGCGCCTTGTGGAGCAGCCGAATGTTTTTTATAAAGTAGCACAACAATTCGTAGTAGCCCGTTAAATATCTGAAGGTCTTGATGGTATTTTTCCCAAGTTTTTGAGCGTTTATCATCATAGATTACATTTTATCATAAATGGAAAGCGAGCGTATTCCCCGTGGTCTTGCCACGGGGTTAGCGAGCGAATATAATAATAAAAAATTTCTTACATTAGATTCCCTGCGGTTTTGCCGCAGGGAAGATCAATATGAAGTTTCATATTTCAGTATTTTGATGAATCTGATAGAATGGATGAAATACCGGAACGGCTGCGGCAAGGAACAGAAATGGGAAAAGATACAGACAGCGTCATTATAAAAGGGTTTCTTAAAGAGATACCTATCTTCAAAAGCCTCTCAGACAGGCATCTTAGCCGGCTTTCGGAAAATTTTATAGTATGCAGGGTCAACAGGGGAGAGACTATATTCCACCAGTCCGACGACAGCACCGACCTTTATATGATCCTCGACGGCGCAGTGAGGGCGTCCCTTGTGAATGAGGATGGGGAGGAGCTTATACTGGCGGCTTTTAACAGGGGCGATTTCTTCGGCGAGATGAGCCTTCTCGACGGAAAGCCGAGGTCTGCGACGATGATAGCCGTCGATGCTGCAACAGTAGGCGTGTTGAAACGGGATGCCTTTTTGCAGGCGGTAAAAGACGACCCGATAATCGCAATCGACCTCCTTTCTGCAATGGTGCAGAGGATGAGAATGGCGGATGGGATGATAGAGTCGCTCGCCTTTTTAGATGTCGGTCAGAGGCTTGTGAGGCTTCTTATGCAGATAGCCCGGACAGCGGGAGAGAAAGATCAGAGCGGTTTTTTCAGGATAAAAAGGCTTACACACCGGGAACTCGCAGCCCGCACAGGCGCCTCGCGAGAGGCTGTGTCAAAGGCCATGAAAGTGCTCGTTTTCAGGGGCGTCATAAAAGAAAATGAAGGGCATTTTTTGCTCTCCCCGCTTGCAGAGGAGATATTATAGCCGTATTTTTGCAGGGGTGAATTTTCACTTGACTGGGCGTAGGCGCTGATATATGCTTGGATTAGAATAATAAAGACGCAGCTTCGCCCGGGAGGAAATAATGTTTAGAAGAACGGTATTTTTTATTGCGTTATTTTTTATATTTGCATATGCTTCTTACAGTCCTGCTGCAATAGAGCGAGAGCCTAATAATACTTCCGAACAGGCAAATCCGGTTAATTTAAACGATACAGTCAGCGGCATGATAAACTACGGAGACGGCAGTGATTTCTATAAGCTGATATTTCCCCAGTCAGGCATTGGTACTGTCAGTATTTCAGGTTATCCATCCGATTGCATTATTCAGGTGGGCGTATCAGGCTTTCATCCCAAATATCCTACGGCATCTGCAGGTACTGTAGAGAGCGACAGGGGCGGACCGTTAAGCTTCTCTTTTTCCGGGCAAGGGAATAAAACAGGCTATATAAGGGTAAGCCTATATTCTGTTGCGAGCGGCGTCTGCTCCGGCAGCGAGTGGTGCGCTGTCCAGTGCGCCCCGAACGGGCCGTATTATCTCACGCCATTTAATGATAGACAGGCCAAGAATGGTCCCTCAACATATAACGACAAGCCTGTCCTATCCCCAATTCAATATCAATTCAGCGTTTCATTGCAGGCATTGCCGGACCAGTATGAGCCGAACCATGATAATCATCCGGCTTATGACTTTATATCCTATGATCAGAAACTGCAAAAGGGAATTATAAAGACAATACCCATAGGTCAGGAAATAGCCGCATATCTTTTTAACGATATGCCGATGCTTATGAGAGGAACAAAGGGCTGGGAAAAGTCTGTCCAGTTGGGCGGAGAAAATGATACCGATATTTACCACATCTACCTTAGTCAGCCGGATACGGTTAAAGTAACGCTAAGAGACTTTCCGCATAATGCCAATAGCAGAATTGTTATAACAGCTCGTTCAGGCTATGACTGGGAAGAGTCGGCAACAGGCGCAACATATTTCGAGAAAAAAGTAAAAGATCCAGGCAATGTATTTATTGAAATAAGCAAGGGACGTGA